>JBJEKR010000048.1:0-7508 GCA_051878735.1 Prevotella sp.
TCGATTGCTATTCTATCTAAAAACATGGCAGGACTGCTCTTATTCTCTTTTGCTCTGGGGTTAAAAATTAATCGCTGAACAGTTCCGACGAAATTCTCTTTATATCTGGGTTATACAAGTCGGTGAATTTCGTCGAACTCACGTTAATTCAAAAAGCGATTTATCCACTTTTGTAGGACAGTAGTCGATTAAGAATTAAGAAACGAAGTTCGACGAAATCAATTAAGAAAATCTGAAACAGACACAACCCAAGTTTCGCTTGTGCTCAACTCTCAGAAGAAGTTTCCTTGAGCGTAGCGAAAAAAAGAAATTAAGGATACTCCTCTTTAAACTTCTTCTCTCCCCACCAAAGGAAGCAGAAGGAGCCTATTTTTTCGTTTCGCTCATGGAAACTCCTTCTTCAACTATTGAATAGTAGCTAACTCTTGGTCCTATATCGCCATGAAAACAATTTTTAAACATTTATTTTTTGTATGTTAGGATTTATTGTTTACTTTTGCAGCCGAAACAAATATCTAAAAAATAAATCTATTATTCAAAAAAAGAAGGAACATGTCAATTTTAAGTATCATTATTGTGGCAGTTTTCTGCCTTGGCTATTTTTTTATAGCCATTGAGAGTGTAACGAAAATCAACAAGGCTGCCGTCGCGTTGTTGATGTTTGTCGTATGTTGGACTTTGTTTATGATTGACCCCTCGCAATATATTCCTGGAGCCATCGATGCAAAGAAAGCCTTAGCCGTTTCCGAAGTGTTGGAGCGTCATCTGGGCAGTACGGCAACAACGCTGTTCTTCCTTATGGGAGCAATGACCATTGTTGAGCTTGTTGACCAGAATGGCGGATTCAACTTTGTACGCGACACACTGAAGACACGCACGAAGAAAAAACTGCTTTGGCGAATAGCATTCATGACCTTTATCCTCTCTGCCGTTCTCGACAACCTTACCACAAGCATTGTGATGATTATGATTCTCCGAAAGCTTGTCGAAAGCCGTAGTGACCGCCTTGTCTATGCCGCCCTTGTCATCATTGCAGCCAACTCCGGCGGTGCTTTCTCTCCTATCGGCGACGTCACCACCATCATGCTGTGGAACAAGGGGGTGCTGACTGCGTTAGGCGTGATAATGGAAGTCTTCCTGCCTTCTCTCGTCTCAATGCTTGTGCCTGCCTACATTCTCTCACGCAGTCTTGAGGGCAAGGTAGAGGTAAAGGACTTTGAACAGAACGTGCGTGTGCAGGATCATCTGACCGAGGTTCAGCGCAAGACGGTCTTCTTCCTTGGCGTTGGCGGACTGATTTTTGTCCCAATATTCAAGACCATCACCCACCTTCCTCCATTCATGGGAATCCTGCTCGTGCTTGGTGTTCTTTGGACCGTGACCGAGGTGTTCTACTATCGTCTTTCAGGCGAGGAGGAGAAGGGCGGAATGCAGAAGCGTGTCACCAACATGCTCTCCCGCATTGATATGGGTACCATACTTTTCTTCCTTGGCATTCTGATGGCAGTGGCATGTCTGGAGACCATCGGAGCCCTTGAATTGCTTGGCGACAGCCTTAACCGCATATTCGACGGTAACCACTATCTAATCACCGGCATCATCGGCATTCTTTCGAGTATAGTAGATAATGTGCCTCTTGTGGCAGGATGTATGGGCATGTATCCAGCTGCACCTATTGGTGACTTTGCCGTTGACGGCATTTTCTGGCAGCTCCTTGCCTATTGTGCCGGCGTTGGCGGCTCGATGCTCATCGTTGGCAGTGCCGCTGGTGTTGTGGTAATGGGATTGGAGAAGATAACTTTCGGTTGGTACATGAAGAAGATTTCATGGATTGTCGTAGTAGGTTATCTTTCTGGAATGTTGATATACGGTCTGCAAAGGGCAGTATTCTTTTGATTAGTTGACGAGTTGACAAGTGAACAAGTTGACGAGTTGTTTGTCTTTCCGCTACATGTTAGCGCTTTAACTATCAACTCGTCAACTTTTCCACTCGTCAACTAACTTACAACTTCTTCAACGTCATACAGTCAATTTCAGGCAGCTCGTCGCGGTCGTGATAAAGACGTATGACGTTGTTGCCTTTTTCAAGGTGAATCTTTGTCGTCACATCGCCCCACTTTCCGTTAGTATTGGCAAATATGGCCTCGCCAGCGCCTTCGTTGACATTGATGAAGAAGTGCTGTCCGTCCTTGCGTGGGTGTCCCCAGCTTATCTGACTCTGTACGCCAGGTTTAGAGTTGCAGCGTATGGTAATCTCATAGTCGCCGCCTTCGTGACTAAAGACATTGCGCCACTGCAGGTCGTTTGCCGCACGCTTTCCAAGCAGTAGAGCCTTGGCACCGCCAGAGCAGTTGTCGTCCTTTTGGTAGGTGCCGGTGTGCAGTGCCCAAGGGTTGCTCAGTTCCTGATAGCTGCTCAGGTATGCCGTCTCAGCTTCGTAGAGAGTGCGTTCCAGTCGCTTGTCGGCTGTAATCTTGTAGATGCGGCAACCGTGGGCTGGTACTTCCCGACTCAGTGTCGTTCCCGTGAAGGCAGCATTTGCCTTGGCAAATTTCTTTGCTTTCTTGCCTGTCACCACAAGGTCCTTGTGTTCGTAGAGGTCGCGCACTTGCGTAACGCCTTCCAACTGAATGTCGGCATAGTCGATGCTTACGGTCTTGCTGCTTTCCGTCGGGTTGTAGAGTGCAATGGCGCGTGTTGTGCCTTCCAGTGTCTCTATATCCTTTACGAATACGAAGGTGCTGTCGGTCTTGTCGTATTTTGCCACGTATGCCTGAAGCATCAGCGGGTCTTGGTTCAGGGCGATGAGCTCCTTGTTGCAGAGCAGGCTCATTGCTTCAGGTGTGAGCGTACTCATGTCGCAACCGATGAGCAGTGGCGATGCCATGATGCACCACATTCCGAAATGCGTACGGTCTTCTTCGGGAGAGAGCGTGCGCCCCACTTCGAGCATGTCCATGTCGTTATAGCGACCGTCGTAGCAATAAGCCGATAGGTAGAGGCTTTGGTCGATGATGCCGCGTACAGAAGCCCACGAGCAGTTGATGTCAACGCTCATGCGCCACGATGTGGCAACGTCGTGAACCCAAGTGCCGGGATAGTCCCACCGACACACATTGAGTCGAAGACCCTTCTTCCCTGTGTTTTCCATTGCCTTGTGGATGGCAGTATATCGCTCTTGAGGGTCGAAACTGTAGCGTTGGTGGTTTTGTGGAGCGTCGGCACCGCAGTAGTCAACCTTGATGAAATCGAAGTCGAGTTCCTTGAAGAAGAAGTCGCAGTCCTGCTGCTCGTGGCGATAGAGTCCCACGTTGTTTGCTATGGTGTCGCCACCATAGTAGTTGCCGCAGGTGTTGGCTCCGGCATCGGAATATATGCCGGCTTTCAGTCCTAAGCCGTGGATATGGTCAACCACACCCTTTAGCCCATTTGGGAAACGCACGGGATGGATAAGCAGCTGTCCTGTTTTGGTATCGCGTCCTCCGAAATAGCCGTCGTCGATATTGATATATTTGTAACCGGCATCTTTCAGCGGCGTGCTTGCCATCACGTCAGCCTGACGCATAATGATTGAGTCACTGATGTTAAGGGCAAAAGTGTTCCACGAGCTCCACCCCATTGTGGGCAGCTCTTTCTCCTGTGCCTGCACCGACAGGCAGCATGAGGTTGCCAGAAGGGCAAAAATTTTTTTTCTCATACGAAATTTTTATATTAATATGGTTCATCATTTCTTAATGTAAATACACTAAGTTCTTTGCTTGCAAAGTTATTAAAAAATAAGGATATTGTCACTTCTACATCTGATTATTTATGAAAAATTAGCAATCCCATTTACATTGTGATTTCATAAAAAAACACAAAAAGTAGAAGAAATGCTGAAAAACGTTATGAGTTTACACAGAATATTTGTAATTTTGTGCGATTTTTGAAGAACAAAACAATAAGTTTTAATTTTTAGATGAACGTAATTACGAAAACAATTTCGTTGGCTGATGGAAGAACCATCACCATCGAGACCGGGAAAGTGGCAAAACAGTGCGACGGTTCTTGCATGCTCCGCATGGGCAACACCGTTCTTTTGGCCACCGTTTGTGCCGCAAAAGATGCAGTTCCCGGTACAGACTTTATGCCTCTGCAGGTTGACTACAGAGAGCAGTATGCAGCAGCCGGTCGCTTTCCTGGTGGATTCACCAAGCGTGAGGGCAAGGCAAGTGACAATGAGATTCTCACGTCTCGCCTCGTTGACCGTGTGCTCCGTCCTCTTTTCCCTTCCAACTTCCACGCTGAAGTTTATGTCAATGTGATGCTCTTGTCAGCCGACGGTGTCGATCAGCCCGATGCTCTTGCTGGTTTCGCTGCTTCGACAGCCCTGGCTTGTTCAGATATTCCTTTCGAATGTCCAATCAGTGAGGTGCGTGTGGCACGCATCAATGGCGAGTATGTCATCAACCCAACCTTCAGTCAGATGAAGGATGCCGACATGGACATCATGGTCGGTGCTTCTGCCGAGAACATAATGATGGTTGAGGGCGAGATGAAGGAAGTGAGCGAGCAGGACATGATTGGCGCATTGAAGGCCGCAATGGTTGCAATCAAGCCAATGTGCGAACTGCAGACTGAGCTGTCTAAGGAGCTTGGCAAGGACGTTAAGCGCGAGTACGACCACGAAATCAACGACGAAGACCTGCGCAAGCAAATCAACGACGAGCTTTATCAGCCTGTCTATGACATCACAAAGCAAGCACTCGACAAGCACGCTCGTCAGGACGCATTCGACAAGATTATTGAAGACTTCAAGGCAAAATATACCGAGGCACACGCCGATCTCAGCGAGGACGAACTCGAAGAGAAGGCTGCCGAGGCCGACCGTTACTATCACGACGTGATGCGCGACGCCATGCGCCGTTGCATTCTCGACGAGGGCATTCGTCTCGATGGCCGCAAGACCGACGAGATTCGTCCTATCTGGTGCGAGGTCAGCCCACTGCCAATGCCTCACGGAAGCTCAATCTTCACCCGTGGCGAGACACAGTCGCTCACTACTTGTACTCTCGGTACAAAACTCGACGAGAAGATGGTTGACGACGTGCTCGACAAGAGCTATATGCGCTTCCTCTTGCACTACAACTTCCCTCCATTCTGTACTGGCGAGGCTAAGGCACAGCGTGGCGTAGGCCGTCGTGAAATCGGTCACGGTCACTTGGCTTGGCGCGCCCTGAAGGGACAGATTCCTGCCGACTATCCTTACACTGTTCGTCTCGTGAGCCAGATTCTCGAGTCCAACGGTTCGTCTTCTATGGCAACTGTCTGCGCCGGTACTCTTGCTCTCATGGACGCTGGTGTACCAATGCAGAAGCCAGTCAGCGGTATTGCTATGGGTCTTATCAAGAACCCTGGCGAGGACAAATATGCTGTGCTGAGCGACATCCTCGGCGATGAGGATCACCTTGGTGATATGGACTTCAAGACCACAGGTACAAAGGACGGTCTGACAGCCACACAGATGGACATCAAGTGCGACGGTCTGAGTTTCGAGATTCTTGAGAAGGCTCTCATGCAGGCAAAGGCTGGTCGTGAGCATATCCTTGGCAAGCTCGTCGAAACCATCGCAGAGCCACGTCCAGAGCTGAAGCCACAGGTTCCACGCATCGTACAGATTGAGATTCCTAAGGAGTTCATCGGTGCAGTCATTGGCCCTGGTGGAAAGATTATCCAGCAGATGCAGGAAGACACTGGCGCAACAATCACCATCGACGAGATTGACGGTGTTGGCAAGGTACAGGTCAGCGGTCCTAACAAGGAGAGCATCGACGGTGCTTTGGCAAAGATTCGCGCCATCGTAGCCATTCCAGAGGTTGGCGAGGTTTATGAGGGAACCGTTCGCAGCATCATGCCTTACGGTTGCTTCGTAGAGATTCTGCCAGGCAAGGACGGTCTGCTCCACATCAGCGAGATTGACTGGAAGCGCCTTGAAACAGTTGAAGAGGCTGGCATCAAGGAAGGCGACAAGATACAGGTTAAGCTGCTTGAGATTGACCCGAAGACAGGCAAGTACAAGCTGTCGCACCGCGTCCTCATTGAGAAGCCTGCCGACTATCAGGAGCGTCCAGAGCGTCGTCCACGTGGCGAGCGTCGTCCACGCCCAGAACGTCCAGAGCGCGGTGAGCGTCGCCCACGTCCAGAGCGTCGTCCACGTCACGAGGAAGGTGGCATGCAGGAGAACCACGAGCCCCGCGACTTCAACGACTCGCTCGACAAGATGGATTTCTAAATAAATGAAGAATTCTTAAAATGAAGAGTGAAGAATGGGCAGCGCACAATCTGCGTTTATCTTATTCTTCACTCTTCATTCTTCATTTTTCATTCTTCACTCTTCATTTAATATGATCGACGACAATTTCGACATACGCCAAGAACAACATTCAAGTCCTGCGGAGAAGGATTTCGAGAATGCCTTGCGTCCGTTGAACTTCAGCGACTTCAGCGGACAGAATAAGGTCGTGGAGAATCTCGAAGTCTTCGTGGAGGCTGCAAAATATCGTGGCGAACCTCTCGACCACACCTTGCTGCATGGGCCTCCAGGACTCGGAAAGACCACGCTGAGCAACATCATTGCCAACGAACTGGGTGTGGGATTCAAGATTACCAGCGGTCCTGTACTCGACAAACCGGGCGACCTTGCGGGCATACTTACCTCATTGGAGAAGAACGACGTGCTCTTCATCGACGAAATCCACCGTCTGTCGCCAGTCGTTGAGGAATACCTTTACTCTGCAATGGAGGACTATCGCATTGACATAATGATAGATAAAGGTCCTTCGGCGCGTTCCATTCAGATTGACCTCAATCCCTTTACTCTTGTTGGTGCGACGACACGCAGCGGACTTCTTACCGCTCCCTTGCGCGCCCGCTTTGGCATCAACCTTCACTTGGAATACTACGACCCCGACACTCTCGCACGAATACTACGTCGTTCGGCAAGCATATTGAAAGTGCCCATCGACGAAGAGGCGGCAATGGAAATATCCCGTCGCAGTCGTGGAACGCCACGTATCGCCAACGCCCTTTTGCGCAGAGTGCGCGACTTTGCCCAAGTGCGTGGTACAGGCAGAATAGATACTGAGATAACGAAGGTTGCCCTCACGGCACTCAACATCGACCGCTATGGTCTTGACGAGACCGACAACAAGATTCTGCTTACCATAATCGACAAGTTCAAGGGAGGTCCCGTTGGAGTTACTACCATAGCAACCGCCATTGGCGAGGATGCTGGTACAGTAGAGGAAGTATATGAACCATACCTCATCATGGAAGGCTTCATCAAGCGCACACCACGTGGCCGCATGGTGACAGAGCTTGCCTACAAGCATTTCGGTCGCAATCTTTATTCACAAGATTTGTCCTTCGATTTTAGAGATTGACGAGTTGACAGATTGGCGAGTTGACAGATTGACGAGTTGACAGATTGACGAGTTGACAGATTGACGAGTTGACAGATTGACGAGTTG
>JBJEKR010000048.1:7608-19426 GCA_051878735.1 Prevotella sp.
GAGTTGACAGATTGACGAGTTGACAGATTGACGAGTTGACAGATTGACGAGTTGATAGCAATATAATAATTTATGATAGGAATATTCACAGGTAGTTTCGACCCATTTACCATAGGACACGATGACATTGTACGTCGTGCCTTGCCGCTTTTTGACCGCCTCGTCATTGGTATTGGAGTGAATGAGCGCAAACAGTCGATGTTCTCAGCCGACGAGCGGAAAGCTCAAATAAGCCGTTTATATGCCTCTGAGTCGAAGATTGACGTCAAGACCTACAACGACCTCACCATCGACTTTGCACGCCGTGAGAAAGCTTCTTTCATAGTCAAGGGCGTGCGTTCGGTGAAGGACTTTGAATATGAGCGTGAGCAAGCTGACATAAATCGCCAGTTGAGTGGCATAGAGACCATCTTGCTCTATTCTGACCCACGTCACTCGTCTGTCTCGTCGAGCCTTGTGCGCGAGCTAATACATTTTGGCAGAGATGTAAAAGAGTTCCTTCCTGGAAGCACCGGAAATTCTGGAATCTCTGGATAATCTGGAAGATCCGGATAATCCGGCCCCTAACAACCCTAAAACAAAAAAGCAATGATAACATACAACTGCGACGGCATAAAGATGCCGAAAATAAAAAAGCGTGAAATCTCAGCTTGGATAAAGGCCGTAGCCGCCTCCTACGGGCGTAAAGTCGGCGAGGTGGGATATATGTTCGTCAATGACGAGAAAATCCTTCAGACGAACAGAGAATACCTCGGACACGACTATTACACCGACATCATCACCTTCGACTATGACGAAGGCGACCGCATCAATGGCGATCTTGTAATCAGCCTTGATACGGTCCGCACTAATGCCGAACAGTTCGGCAAGGATTATGACGAGGAGCTTCGCCGTGTCATTATCCACGGCATTCTTCATCTCTGCGGCATCAACGACAAAGGTCCTGGTGAGCGCGAGTTGATGGAAGCTGCCGAGGATAAGGCATTAGCCATATTAAAGCATTGATTCCTGGTTTTCTGCCAGGAATCAATATTCTTTGTTAGGCTCCTGTGTTTACAACTGGCTGTGCCGAGTCGTCGCCGCAAAGCACTACCATGAGGTTGCTCACCATTGCGGCTTTCTTCTCGTCGTCGAGGGTCACCACCTTTTCCTCCGATAGTTTATCAAGAGCCATCTTTACCATCGACACGGCTCCCTCCACTATCTTCTCGCGAGCGGTGATTATTGCGCTTGCCTGTTGGCGGCGCAGCATCACGGCGGCAATCTCAGGTGCGTAGGCAAGATAGTTTATTCTGGCTTCCACCACCTCAATTCCTGCCATCGAGAGTCGCTCGTCAAGCTTTTCCTCAAGCTGCTGGTTTATCTCGTTGCCACCGTCTCTCAGCGTAATGGCTTTCGAGTCGTCGCTGTCATCGTCGTAAGCGTATTGTCCTGCCACCTCGCGAAGGGCAGCGTCGCTCTGTATCTTCACGAAATTCTCAAAGGCCTTCATTACTCCAGCTACGTTCGCACCAACCACCTGTCCGTTCTTGGCTGGGTCGCCAGCTATGGTCTGCGAGTCAATCTCGAACATTGCTTTATAAGTGTCCTTCAGCTTCCATACGAGCATCAGACCTATCATCACAGGATTTCCTGTCTTGTCGTTCACCTTTATTGGCTCTGCGTCGAGGTTACGAGCGCGAAGCGACAGTTTCTTAGCCGTTAGGAAGGGATTGACCCAATAGTAACCTGTGCGCGTAAAAGTTCCCTTGTATTTGCCGAAAAACAGCAGCACGCGTGCTTCGTTAGGCTCAAGCATGAGAAATCCGCCCCATAAGAAGCAACTTGCGATAAACACTATAACAGCCATCCAAATAACGGCATACACTTCCTCTATGCCTGCCCAAATGCCGATACCTATTGAGCCAAAGGTTGTAAACAATGCCACGAAGAGCATCAGAAAACCGTTTAACGTCATGCCTCTGAAGGCATATTCTTTCTTTTCTTCCATCTTTAAGTCCTTTTTAATTTAACTTTTTATTCCTTAGACGCACAAGCAACCAAAAAGACTACACTTTTTCAGTACAATATTGAAGTTAAAGAAATATCTCTTCCAGACCTTTTTTCACAATCTCGCTGTCCTCGTTCATTATTGCGAAATATTCGCTCATGTCCCATAGGTCGCGGGCAACGAGAGCTTTCAGTTGCAGACGTAGGCGTAGCAAGGTTTTGTCGAGTTCTTCCTTGTCTTTCGGCTTCACGTTCTGCTTCTCGGCTTCAGCAATCATTGCGTTTATTTCGTCCATCGGGAACTCAAAGTTCTGCTTAAAGTCCTCGAACGAAGTGTAGCGTTTCTTCAGCTCCTTGCGATGCTTGTCAACATACTTTAGGTTTGTATTGATAATGAAGCTGCGAGCTGAAAGCTGACGGTGGAGTGAGGTGTAGGCAAGCGTGTCGAGTGGCACGAAGTAGTCGGGCATGATGCCGCCGCCGCCATATACAGTGCGGTGCTTGCGCAGCGTATAGCATTTCAGCGAGTCGGCGAAGTGTATGCTGTCGGCATTTGTCAGTTCGCCGTGTTTCAGTCGGTTATATACATCCATTGCATAATCCTCTGCCTTTCCCTTCTCGTAGGGCTTCTGTATGCAACGTCCAGCGGGAGTGTAGTAGTGAGCAATGGTGAGGCGAATCATCGATCCGTCGGGCAAGTCGATAGGACGCTGCACGAGGCCTTTACCAAAGGTGCGTCTGCCCACCACAGTGCCACGGTCTTGATCTTGAATGGCTCCCGTAACAATCTCGGCGGCTGAGGCAGTATATTCGTCAACAAGCACGACTATCTTTCCGTCTTGCAGAATGCCGTCGCCTTTTGCCTTGTATTCCATTCGAGGCACGCGTCGTCCGCTTGTATAGACGATGAGGTCGTTCTTGGGCAGCAGTTCGTTGGCTATGTCAACGGCAGCTTGTAGGTAGCCGCCGCCGTTGCTCTGGAGGTCGAGGACGAGGTCAGTCATTCCCTGTTCCTTCAGCTTTATCACGCTCTCGATAAACTCGTCGTGTGTCGTTGCACCGAAGCTGCCAATGCGAATGTAGCCCACTTTGGGACGAATCATATAGGTTGCATCAATGGTATTCACAGGAATCTTGTCGCGTGTCACCTTGAAGGTAAGCACGTCGGCAATGCCTCGCCTTACAACGCCGAGCACCACTTTTGTGCCTTTAGGGCCGCGCAGTCGTCGCATTATCTCCTCCTTTGCCATCTTCACGCCGGCTATTGCAGTGTCATTGACTGAGACGATGCGGTCGCCGGCAACGATGCCCACCTTTT
Source organism: Prevotella sp. (assembly GCA_051878735.1). GTDB lineage: Bacteria > Bacteroidota > Bacteroidia > Bacteroidales > Bacteroidaceae > Prevotella. The sequence goes on from JBJEKR010000048.1 coordinate 10,916, forward strand.
CCGATGGTCCGCCAGTGACTGGCTGAATGACGAGTAGCGTGTCCTCAATCATGTTGAACTGCACTCCAATGCCCTCAAAGTTTCCTGCGAGAGGTTCGTTGATAGCCTTCACTTCCTTTGGTGTGGAGTACGACGAATGTGGGTCAAGTTTTTCCAACATTCCCCTTATACCGTCCTCGACAAGTTTCTTCTCATCTACGCTGTCAACGTAGAGGCTATTTATCGCCAGTTCCGCTATTTGAAGTTTGCGCAGCTGACTTTCTTGGCTCATGTCTATCTGTATTTGTGCGGAGGCTGTGAGAGCCGATACTACAGCCAATGCAACAACAATAATCTTTTTCAATTCCTTATTTTTTAATTTTTAATTGACTTCGTTGATTGCTGGCTTCACCTCAGCATAGCTCAAGCGAGCTTGGCTCTGCGTTCGGTTTGCGCAGCAATTGGCTTTCCCTTTGGTCGCCGAACTTCGTTTCTTAATTCTTAATTCTTAATTTTCATCCTCCGCCCTGTCTTCTTCAATCACGAGGTTGTCGATGATGAAGTTCTGACGTTCCATGGTGTTCTTTCCCATGTAGTATTCGAGCAGCTTCTGAACTTGGTCGGTCTTATGCAGCGTCACCTGTTCGAGGCGCATGTCAGGACCTATGAAGTTCACGAACTCCTCTGGCGAAATCTCACCGAGACCTTTGAATCGGGTTATCTCCGGGTCGGGACCGAGTTGTTCTATCGCCTTCAGTCGTTCCTCGTCGCTATAACAATAATGCGTGACGAAGTCGCTCTTCTTCTTGTCCTTGTCTTTTGCCTGGGCTTCAGCAACAATGGTCTTGTTCTTGATTTTCGTCTTCTTGTTGCGCACACGGAACAATGGAGTTTGAAGCACATAGACGTGTCCTTTCTTTATCAGTTCGGGGAAGAACTGCAGGAAGAAGGTTATTATCAGCAGTCGGATGTGCATTCCATCGACATCGGCATCGGTAGCCACTATCACTTTGTTGTAGCGCAGCGTGTCAAGTCCGTCCTCAATGTCAAGTGCCGCCTGTAGCAAGTTGAATTCCTCGTTCTCGTAAACCACCTTCTTTGTCAATCCAAACGAGTTGAGAGGCTTTCCACGCAGCGAGAACACCGCCTGTGTGTTCACGTCGCGGCTCTTGGTGATGCTTCCGCTTGCCGAGTCGCCCTCGGTGATGAAGATGGAGCTTTCCTCCTTGCGTTCGTTCTTCACGTCGCTGAAGTGTATGCGGCAGTCGCGCAGCTTGCGGTTGTGCAGGTTAGCCTTCTTTGCACGCTCTCGTGCCAGCTTCGTCACTCCTGCCATCGCCTTTCGTTCCTTTTCGCTCTCCTGTATCTTTTGCAGCATCACGTCAGCCACGTCTTGGTTCTTGTGCAGGAAGTTGTCAACCTCTGTCTTGATGAAGTCGCCGACGTATTTGTTTATGCTCACGCCTCCATTGGGAACCATAGTCAGTGATCCGAGCTTGATTTTCGTCTGACTCTCAAACATTGGTTCCTCAACGTTGATGGCTATTGCGGCAACAAGTCCGTTTCGGATGTCGCCATATTCGAAGTTCTTATTGAAGAACTCCTTTATGGTCTTTGCAATGTGCTCCTTGAATGCGCTTTGGTGCGTACCTCCCTGTGTGGTGTGCTGTCCGTTCACGAACGAGTGGTATTCTTCGCCGTATTGGTTGGCGTGGGTGAAGGCAATCTCAATGTCTTCGCCCTTGAGGTGGATTATTGGATAGAGTCCATCGCCTGTCATCGTGTCGTTGAGCAGATCTTTCAATCCGTTGCGGCTAAGTATTCGTCTGCCGTTATACATTATTGCCAACCCCGTGTTCAGGTAGGTGTAGTTGCGGAGCATGGTCTCGATGATGTCGTCGTGGAACTGGTAGTTTAGGAACAGCGTGGAATCTGGCTCAAAGAAGATGTATGTGCCGTTTTCGTCCTCTGTTGGCTCCGTTGTGTCTGAGGTCATGACGCCTTTCTCGAATGTCGCCTTGCGCACTTGTCCGTCGCGATAGGAGCGCACCTCAAAGTGTGAGCTGAGGGCATTTACCGCCTTTACGCCGACACCGTTCAATCCTACACTCTTCTTGAATGCCTTTGAGTCGTATTTTCCTCCGGTGTTGAGCACGCTTACCGCCTCTATCATCTTTCCTTGCGGAATGCCTCGTCCGTAGTCGCGCACACTGACTCGCAACTGTTCGTCAAGCGTAATCTCAATGCGGTCGCCGGCGTGCATCTTGAATTCGTCGATAGAGTTGTCTATAACTTCCTTCAGCAGCACATAGATGCCGTCTTCGGGAAGTTGTCCATCGCCCAGTCGTCCGATATACATACCCGGACGTGTCCTGACATGCTCCATGTCCGACAGGTGGCGTATGTTGTCGTCGGTGTATTCCACCATCTCTTGTTGTCTTGATTGTAGTGTTTCGTCGTCCATGTAGTCTTTAATTCTTATCGTCTATTGCTGGCTTCACTTTGACTTCCTCTGTCACGACTCAAGATAGCTCAAGAAGAGCTTGGCCCTTCGTTCGGTTAGCGCAGCAATTCATAATTCTTAATTCTTAATTTTTAATTCATAATTTTTTTATATAGCACCTTCTTCGTTTGTGGTTCTCGGGTTTCAGCGGTCCCCATTGGCTCTGCACGTTTTCGTTGCTTTCCATTTCCACTTGGCTCTCGCCCCACTTGTAGCCATATTTCTGATACCAAGGTATGAGGTCGGCAAACATCAGAGCGTTGGCACCCTTGGCTCGGTATTCGGGCAGTATGCCCATCAGCAGCAGGTCAACGCCTTCGGTCTTTTGGTATTTCAGTGCCCTCAGCACATGCCACCATCCGAAGGGGAACAGTCTGCCGTTGCGACATTTCTGGAAGGCTCTTGATAGTGATGGAATGGTTATTCCCACACCGACCACCTTCTTGTCCGGCTCGTTCCAATCTTCCACGAGGGTTATCAAGTTGAGATCTGCCATTGGGAGATACATATTGACGTAGTGGTCAATCTGCTTCTGCGACAGTTCGGAGTAGCCGTAGAGGTCTTTGAATGTGTCGTTGATGATGCTGAACACCTTTTGTCCGTAACCCTGCTTGAACACTTCGTTGCGCGTCAGTTTCTTGACGTGCAGGTTGTAGCGTTTCTCTATCATCTGCGCTATCTTGGTGTATTTCTCAGGCACTTCCTCCGGTACATACATCTTGTATTCCACATAGTCGTTGTCCTTTTCCCAACCGCCCATCTTTTCCATGTGTTCCGGATAGTAGGGATAGTTGTATATCGTGGCTTGTGTGCCAAGCTGGTCGAAGCCCCAGGTGAGCATTCCTTCGGGGTCCATATCCGTGAATCCTAATGGACCTACAATTTCTTTCATGCCCTTTTCTCTTCCCCAGTCCTCGACGGCGTTCAGCAACGCCTTGCTCACCTCGATGTCGTCGATGAAGTCAATCCAGCCGAAGCGCACCCTTTCCTGTTGCCAGCGTTTGTTTGCCTTGTTGTTGATGATTGCAGCCACACGTCCAGCCACCTTGCCGTCTTTGTAGGCAAGGAAATATTGTGCTTCACAGAAGTCGAAAGCGGGGTTTTTGTCTGCCGACAAGGTTGTTATTTCGTCACTGTGCAAGTTTGGCACGTCGTATTCGTTTCCCCTATACAAGTCATAGTGGAACTGAATAAACCGCTCCAATCCTCGTTTGTCGTTGACCTTTACAATTTTTATTTCTGACATGATTGTCTTACGTTTTGAGTCTTCTTGATAATCTTTTGTTGCGTGCAAAGATAGTTATAAAAGCTGTGATTACAAAATCATTGCCTTGTTTTTTTTATGTTTTTACTTCTTTTTCGCAGTTTTCTTGCAAATAAACAATATATGTTGGTTGTCAGCGTCGGTTGTGGCAAAGATGTATGTGTCGCCACCGTCTTTCAGTTTCAGACGTTTACGCAGTTCGACAGCCGACAGAGGGAAGTTGCGGACGGCGATGTTCGCACTCTTCACATCGGCAAAAGCAGCCTTCAGTTCGCGTTTGTTCATCGTCGTTCTCGCCACGATGGAAAAAGAGCGTCCGGGAAAGTCCTCCACCTCGTGGTCAGACAAGAACAAATGGCTGTTTCTCGCCACCTGACAAACTCCGAATCTCTCGGCAATCTCGTCGAAACACCCGATTTTCATTATTGAGGAGTTGGGTTCGTAGAGAGTCATGGAGGGTAGAGATGTGTTAAAGCCTTGGTTTGAGGCTGTTGGGAGTGTGGGCGTCTCGCCCGCACCCTGTGCAGTGCAGTAATCTCTGCACTCTATCTTCCACCCTTTTCCTTCTGAAGAGAATTTCATCTCCAAATTAACTCCCACCACCTTCATTCCCTCCGTTTCCTCGGCTTTCATGACGATGAGCAATTCCTTACATTCGTTGTTCACTGATACGACGTGGACTTCGCTGACGTTTCGTTCGCCAAGGTCATTGACTGCCTTGCGCCAGTCGAGCATTGGCGATAGTTTCAGCATTATGCGGTCGGCTTTTTGCAGCAGTTGGTCACGGAGGGCAATGACATCAGGAGTGCAGTCGCTGATGGCGAAGGTGCGTGCTCCTGCCGTATCGCGGCGTGCTGGGTCGAGATATATGAGGTCAGCGTGTGGCATTGTCTTTAGGAACGATTCTGCCTCGCTGCACACCACTTCCGCTTGTGCGAGGCCTAAGAGTCGAAAGTTCTCACGCGCAATGCCGCAGAGATGTTCCTGTCGCTCTACATAGATGGCTTTGCTGAAGTTGCGGGCAAGAAAGGAGAAATCTACGCCGAAGCCGCCTGTGAGGTCAACGAGTGAATTAGAGGTGAGAGCAATGTTTTGTTTATACTGCGCTGTTGCCTCACTCGAACACTGTTCCATCGAGATATGCGGAGGATAGACAATGCCATCGGTGGCAGCCCATGTCGGCAGCTTCTGCCTTGCAATCTGTCGTCCCGCTATTTGGTCGAGGGCAAAATGCAAGTCAATGCCTTCCATACCGTGAGCCTTCAATGCCAAAGTCTTCACGTCCTCATCGGCATGTTGCCTTATAAATTCCCTTATTTTACTCTTCACTCTTAATTCTTAATTTAAGTTTCGCAAGTAACAAGACCGCCGTCTGTAGGGGCAGACCGATGTGTCTGCCCGACGCCGCAAGGCGTACCACGGAGGGCTAAATCGGTGGATGTATGTCGTTCCGACATCGGGTTCTCTCCCCCTTGGGGGAGCTGGAGGGGGCTTCGGTCTGCCCCTACAATCGGGAGATTACGAATACCTGCGAAACTTCTGTTCTTAATTTTTAATTCTTAATTCTTAATTGACTTTCGCCGAACTTCGTTTCTTAATTCTTAATTCTTAATTTTTAATTCTTAATTCTAAAGCTTCCACGTCAATCCAACTCCTACCTCAAATGTCTTTGCATCCACGTTTTCGTGGAATTTGTAGAATGTATGGCGATAGTAGTACGTTCCTGAGAAGTTCAGTGCCATTTTCTCGCCAAGCATCACCAAGAGGCGCGGATTGAGCACAAGCAGCGTGGCGTTGCCCTTATCGCCCTGTGCGTTGAGATATAGAGGGTCGATGGTCGAAAGATCCTTGCCCTCGTAGCCTTTCCATGTGTAGATGCGATAGTAGTGGGCATCGAGAATGAAGGTGCCGAAGCGTCCGAAGTCGAGAATGGTGTTCGTCTTTGCGCTAAATCCGCTGCCGAGGTTGTAGTCGCGGTCAATCACGTTGTAGTAGTCGCTCAGCGAGCCGCCCAGAAGAATGCCGCTCAGGAATATGCGTTGCTCCAGACGTGAGAGGTTTCCTACACGTGGAAACTGATAGATGACGCCAGGACCTATCGATGCCGCCTCAGAAATGCGGAACGGCACAAGGTTTGTTCCGTCCTTCACTGGCTGTGAGTCAAAGTAGTTGAAGTGCTGGAAGATGCCTATCTCCGTCTTCATGTGATCGCCCGACTTGATGGGTGTTCCCCACAATCTGCCGAGCAGATGAACACCGCTAATGAGTGGCTGGTTGCCGCTGAAGTTGAACGTCAGGTCGGCGGTGAAATAGTCGTAGGGCTTTCGGGTGTCTTCCTTGAATGGGTCGCCATACTGTAACGCAAGGTTTACGAAAGGCGAATGTTCACCACGGAAGATGGAGTTGTTGTCAGCCAAGTAACGGTCACCCAACGTAAGTCCTAACTTTACGGGCAGTTTGTCGTAGTCGTGATATTTGTAGTTCTCGTGCCTTACGCGCCATGCGTCGCCTCTGATAATTCGGTTCAGTCCTTTTATCGGACAGACGATTGTGCCGAGGAACTCGCGCATGAAGCGAGGGAATCCGCGTTTGCTGTCGTCGAGAATGAGGTCAGACAGTCGGTAGGTCACTTCGCCAATACATATTCCACCCATGGTTGTTGCCATGAGGTCGTTGATTGCCGGTGGCTCAATCTCGCACACCATTTCCCACATCAGGCTTCCACCGAACGAATAGGGAGCCGACTCCCAGAAGTTCATGCCGTTGCTGCGTGCGGCGTTGAAATAAAGTCCGCCGTGGTAGGGATGGGCGAAGAGGTTTGTTGAGAACTGGTCGTTGTCCCACACAAATCCGTTCTTTATGTTGTGCTTCACCGTGTGTATGCTTATCTTCGCAAACTCTTCGTCCATGATGTAACTGTCGAACGACCACACAAAGGCGTTGATGCCGAATGTCTCAAGGGCGGCAAGCCAAGGACGCTTTTTTGTAAGGGGAGAGGTGAGTGTGGTTTGAGGAGAGAGATTTCCGTATGAGTAGCAGTCAGCCGCATTCACGACATTCTCACTCCTCTCTCCTCTTCCATCATTCCTCAAATAACGTACCGCCACTCCAGCCTCAAATATCGGTCGGGTGCGGTAGTGGGAGGCGTGACGATAATAGCGGGTGTCGCCTACGCCGACGCTGGCAAAGGCACTGAGCATTGGTGTCAGTTGGTAGTCGGCGTTCAGTCGAGCTTGGAGCGAGAACAGGCGTTCAGGCTTCGTGTCGGAGTTCTCCACGAATGTCTCCACATGATAGTAGCCCACATCGCCGCTAAGACTCAGTTTCGGAGTGACTTGGAAATATTGTCCTATGCGGTAGAACAACGCTCCCGAAAACTTCTCGTCGATGCCCATGAAGTGTGTTCCCACACCCAGAATGTTATAGGTTGAGCGGTTGCGGAATCGCATTGCGAAGTTGAGTTTCGTCGATGTTCCTGCATAGAGCATCATGTCAATGCGCGTCTTGGGGTTGATGTTCACCAATCCTATCTTGTGCGCAATGGTGTCGCGGCTGTAGTTTATAAGTCCTACTTGCACGCCGCGTGGGTGGCTGACGCAGAGGTTCACCAATCCAAACTGCGAACCGTTGAGCGTGTCGGCGTAGTTGTACATCGCAAACTGCAAGCCGCGCATATACGACGAGCAGATGTTGGCGGCACCAGCTATCTGCATTCCTCGCTTCACGCCCATCGCTACGTTCGTGATGCCGGATATCTGCACACCACGCATCGGCGTTGTGGTGGCGTTGGTGAATCCCGACAGCTGCAAGCCGTTGGCACTCTTTGCCACGTTCGACACGCCAGCCAACTGCACGCCGCGCATCTCGCCGTCAACGCCGTTGATGAAACCTCCAAGCTGCACGCCATACATCTTCCCGCGTGTGAATGCCGACAGCGTGCCTAAGTTCACACCCTTCGTCTCACGCATCGCCACGCTTGTCAGCAAACTCAGCTGTGCGCCGTGCAAGGTATCTACATTGCCGAAGATGCCAAGGTTGAAGTGACTCGTCAACAGTGAGTCCTCGCCTTTGTGGTTTGCTCCCACGGCAATGTTGTCGAAGCGTTTGGTTTGTGCTGTCAGCTCGCAGAATGTCAGTGCTGCAAGCCATAAAACAACTATTCTTTTCATAAACTAATTCCTCTTTAAAAGTTTTTCGACGGCAAAAATACAAAAAAAATTGGAAATATGGTTTTATAATGGACAAAATGTATATCTTTGCAGCGTTTTTATCATATTTATCATTTTATGGAAACAGGACTTACACACACAAGCTGCTTGACGGTGGATGCCACTAACACCGCCATAGCATTAGGTTCGGGCGACATGCCCGTGCTTGCCACGCCAGCCATGATGGCGCTGATGGAAAATGCGGCGATGCTCGCCGTCAAGGACGCACTGCCCGAAGGAAGCACCACGGTAGGCGGACACATCGAGTCGTCGCACCTCAAGCCAACACCTCTCGGACAGACAGTCACCGCCACGGCAGAACTCATAAAGGTCGATGGCCGCAAACTCTTCTTCAAGGTTGCCGCCCATCAAGGCGACACCCTCTTGGGCGAAGGCACTCACCTGCGCTTTATCGTCGATCGTGAGAAGTTCCTTTCGAGGCTGTAACGGCTGGTGGTGTTGCTGCTGGGAGTGTGGGCGTCTCGCCCGCACCTGTCCGTAAGCAAATCTATCGTAGGAGTTTTTTATATTACCTTGCAGACGAGGTGCGGGCGAGA
>JBJEKR010000049.1:0-4538 GCA_051878735.1 Prevotella sp.
GTTCCGGGGTCGAAGTCCTGATACATATTGGCGCTATAAAACCAGCTGTCGTCGATGGAGCCGTTGAGATTGAGCGAATACTCCTGCTGGCCGAAGTGATTCGCCTTGTAGTTGAGCGTACCGTGGAATCCCTTCTCGCCGAGCTTTGTCCATGAGTTCACGGCATAGCCGATGTTACCTGTTGTGATGGCTGTCTCAGAGATTTTCAGCAGTCCCACGTGGCTGTGACTTGCGTCGGAACGCCAGTTGGAGTTGACGCTGTGGGGATTGGTGGCGAAGGTTACGGGAAGCCCGTTCTCCAATACATTCACGTCGGCAGACGGAAGACCGATTTGGATTTCTCGTGGACCATTGGCACTGGCTGCATTGAGCATCACATTGCGGTTACCCTCTTCCTTACTGCTGTTCTCATTCTCTTGCGCATATATTATGGTACAGCCCATAAACAATAGCGCCATTGTTGCTAATCGTTTCATTGTTTTGTTATTTAGATGTTTCGAATTATTTTCGCTGCAAAAGTACAGCGAAGATTCATCCGAGACATTAAAAAATCGTGCATTTCATCGCAATATTGTTACCATGTAACATATTTGCAAGAGAATGAACGATATTTAACAGCGTTGAAAGTAAATGTTATCTTAACAGGAATGCCATATACAAAGGTAGTGTAGTAACCATGCCCGACACCCCGATATTGTAATCTCCAAGTTTTATTGCCTTAGAGACATGATACTTCTCAGGATGTGCAAGAATAGTTTTCGTACTCTTCACATTGCCACTTGCAGCCTTCACCTCCACCAATGTACACTCACCGCCATAGCGCATCACGAAATCCACCTCAAGCCCACTGTCCTTCCGATAATAATACAGCTTTCTGCCCATCTTACCGAAGATGTCGGCAATGAGATTCTCAAAAATGGCTCCTTTATAACCATAAAGATTCCCGTTAAGTATGTCGTGGGCTGTTTCCCGTTCCAACATACTTACAAACAATCCAGTATCTGCCATATATACCTTGAACTGCTCTGCTATTGCATTGCCGTCCAGCGGCAACTCTGGTATTTCAAGATTGTAGCATCTTCGGATTATTCCGGCATCCTCTATCCATTGGAGGCTCCCTTGATAGTCGCGCCCACGGCCATTCGCCTTCACCTGAGCGTATGCAAACTTCTTGTTTTCACGACTCAGCTGTTTGGGTATCGACTCGAAACATTCCCTTATACGAGGCTTGTCTGGTTGGGGAGCATATTTCAGCATATCCGTCTTATATCCTTCGATTATTGCTTTTTGCACGCCAACAACCTCCTGAATGTTATGTGTATCCATAAACGCTGTAACCGCACGCGGCATTCCACCGACAATAACATATTGAAGGAGAAGTTGGGTCATTCGTCGATGAATGGCTTCGGGAATCGGAGTGAACGAAGACAAGCAATCCTCAAGTTTTTTGACGACAGCCTCTTGAATGCCATTTGCCCATAGCCACTCCTCAAAATCCATTGGATACATATCTACTATCTTTTCATAACCTACAGGCACAGGGGCTGATTCATCATCTCCTCCGTACTGTGACCTATATCCACTGACTCCAAGCAATGACCCTGTACAGATGACGTCGAAACGTCCGTCCAGCTTGAAGAACTTCAACGATGTGCGGGCACGCGGACAATCTTGTATTTCGTCAAAAACAAAACATGTGTCACCCGGAACGATACGTGCACTTGGTATCAGTGTTGATATGTTTATCACTATATTGTCAATCTCAAGAGATTCATCAAATATTGACTTGTATTGCGGGTTTAGAAAAAAGTCCAGATAAACCACATTACCATAGTTTTTCTTTGCAAAATCAAGCACAGAGGAGGTCTTTCCGCATTGGCGACATCCTTTGATGACCATCGGCATTTTGTCATTACTTTTCTTCCAATCTAAAAGTACCTTTTCTATCTTTCTTCTAAACATCTGACAATAAATGATTTAATAAAAACAAAACACGTTTTTCAAACGACTTTTTGCAAAATTACACACGTTTTACAAACGACTTTTTGCAAAACTACACACGTTTTACAAACGACTTTCAGGTGCAAAGTTAATATTTTTTCTACAATAAACAAATAAAAAAGGAGATTTTTCGCAAAAAATGTTTGTCATGCCAAACATTAAATATTCCCCAATAATCTCCTCAGCAGGCAGGTGGCATCTGATTGCATGCCACCACAGACGTTATTTGTACGTAATAAGGGTTTTGGAATAGTTGCTTTAACTATATCGTCCTTACTTCCCTTCCCTAACTTCCCCAGGACTCATGCCATATTCGTCCTTGAAGCATTTGGCGAAATAGGAGGGTGCGCTGAAGCCGGTGTCGTAGGCGATTTCCGACACCGACAGGTCGGTATTCTCGAGCATCTGCTTGCCACGGGCAAGGCGGGCCTTGCGGAGAAGCTCTACGGGAGTGGTGCCGGTGAGCGACTTTATCTTGCGGTAGAGCTGCACGCGGCTCATGCCCATCTCCTCGCCAATGCGCTCGACGTTGAAGTCGGCATCGTGGAGGTTCTGCTGGAGGATGGTGCGGAAACGGTCGAGGAAGGGGCTCTCGCTCTTGGGCGTGCCTGTGGGTACGACAACGTCCTTGGCCACCTCCTCGTTCACGAGCACCTTGGCAAGGTAGAACCTGTATGCCAAGACAGCCAGCAGGATGATGATGACGATGACGATGACACAACCGACGATAATCTTCTGTTGCAGGTTGACCTGCGAGAAATATACATCGAGCTTGGCATAGACGGTCTCAAGGTCGGCGCTTGTCCTCTGCAGCTCCTTGTCCTGGAGGAGCAGGAGGTCGGCATTGTTCTTATCGACAATGGTTGACTGAAGGAGGTTGGTGTGCTCGTACTTCTCACCCTGAAGAATCTTCAATGCCAAGCGCATCAGCTCCACTCCGCGCGTGGGATAGATATATGTGGCGACGAGCGAGCCGTTTTTCACTGCCTCTACGCCACCTCCGGCAGACGGCAAGGCATCAACGCCGTAATACCTTATGTTGCCAATGCCATGGGCCAGCGCCACCTTTCGCGCTCCAAGGGCAAGGCGGTCGTTGTGGCCGAAGACACAGTCGATGGCTGTCTCGCGACTGAGCACCTCGCCCATGGCCTTCTCGCCGCTCTCCTGTGTCCAGTCGCCCTGCCCCGATGAAATCAGCCGTATTTCGGGAAAATCGGCGATGGATTCGAGAAGTCCGCGATGACGCTCTATGGCGGCTGAAGAGCCTTTCAGGCCCATTATCTCCACGAGCGTTCCCTTGCCTTCCATCTGCTTCGCAATGAGTTGCCCCATGGTCTTGCCAACAAGATAGTTGTCGGCACCCATAAAGGCGGTATATTTGTCGCTATTGGTCTTGCGATCGAAAAGTATCACAGGAATGTCGCAGTCGTAGGCACTGTCTATAACCGCCGTGAGGCGTTCGGCAGAGTTGGGTGCCACGATGAGCAGATCCACCTTCTCACGTATGAAATGCCGTATCTGCTCAATCTGTTTCAGGTCGTTGTCGTCGGCAGAAAGAAACTCCAGCTCAACATTGTCGCTCACATATCCGCCGATGACTATCTCGCGATTGAGCTTGTCACGCCATATATCCTCGGAGCATTGCGACACTCCAATCTTCCATTTCCTTTCAGTGTCGCTACATGACAGACAAACGACGGAAAGCAGCAGGAACAGGATTTTCTTCATATATTTCAAATGTTTTTAGTTATTTCTGCTGCAAATATACAACAAAGAAATCAAACGCCCAAATTTCTTATACTTTATTTATTTTTTCGCTATACGTTACATCTCCAGACACCGCCCAACCTTTCGCCAAATCCCTGCCTCAACGTTCAGTTTTGCATGCTGATTGATTCGGGTACTGCCTTTCCTTATTCTTGTTTTTAACATGAAATACATCTTTTGCCCCAAAAGCTTGCTCTTGTCAGCTTTTATAACTACCTTTGCCAAAGGAAACAAAAGCAAACGAAAAAATGAAGACATTACTCCTACTCACCATTGCCATCGCATCAATAACGAAGGCTTGTGACAATAAACTTGCCGAAAGCAGGGACAAATTTGTGCTTGAGACACATACAAATGCCGAGGCGCAACATTCAGAGACGGAAAGACATGCCGCAGCACCATCTACTCAGGTTATCGACTCCTTCGCCACTGCTCCTGCAAAGGCGTCAACAGTCCAGTTTCTCCACCGCGAGGCATACACCGTGTGCTACAACGCCGAAACACGTCTGCCCCATTGGGTAGCATGGCGGCTCACCAACGACCACATCACGGGTCCCTACAAGCGGGAGGGCATAAAGTTTCAGGAAGACGAGCAGGTGCCTGCGCCACGAGCCACCGATGCCGACTACCGCGGCTCGGGCTACGACCGAGGGCACATGTGTCCGTCGGGCGACAACAAATGGAGCGAAGTGGCTCAACGTGAGTCGTTTCTGCTGACCAACATCTGTCCGCAAGTCCACAATCTCAATGCTGGCGACTGGAACGAAATG
>JBJEKR010000050.1:0-1555 GCA_051878735.1 Prevotella sp.
CCCACAGATTTTTCATCATTCTGCCCTCATTCTCAGTTTTTTGTTGTATCTTTGCTTCGGAAACTAAAAGCATAAGTTTTATGAAGACGGAGAAGCAACAGGCAACGGAAGCTGCGGAATTTGCCCGACGGTGGGAAGGACGCGGATATGAGAAGGGCGACAGTCAGGTGTTCTGGACAGAACTGCTGACGGAAGTCTTTGGCGTGGAGAACCCCTCCACGTTCATAAAGTTTGAGCAGCAGGCACAACTCGACCACACTTCGTTCATCGACGTGATGATACCAACGACAAAGGTGATGATAGAACAGAAGTCGTTGGGCAAAGACCTGCGCACACCAATCAAGCAGAGCGACGGCTCGATGCTCAACCCCTTCCAGCAGGCGCAACGCTACATGATGGCACTGCCAGTGTCGCAACACCCGCGGTGGATTGTGACCTGCAACTTCGCCGAGTTCGACGTCTATGACATGGAGAACCCGAAAGGCGAGCCGCAGCGAATACTGCTGAAAGACCTCGGACGTGAATACTACCGACTGCAGTTCCTCGTCATGCAGGGCAACGAGCATCTGCAGAAGGAGCTTGAAGTGTCGATGAAGGCAGGTGCCATCGTCGGCAAACTCTACGATGCCTTCATACGCGAATATGGCGACGATGACCCCGACGCACTGCGCAACCTCAACATCCTATGCGTGCGACTCGTATTCTGCCTCTACGCCGAAGACGCAGGAATATTCGGTCGGCACGACATCTTCCACGACTACATGGAACACTATCCAACGGAAGATATGCGCGCCGCGTTGCTACGCCTCTTCGAGGTGCTGAACACTCCCATAGAACGACGCAGCCGCTACCTCAAGGCAGACCTTGCCGCCTTCCCCTACACCAACGGTGGTCTGTTTGCCGAAGAGATCGACATTCCGCAGTTCACCGACGAGATTCGCGACCTGCTGCTTCGCCATGCCTCGTTGGACTTCGACTGGTCGATGATTTCGCCAACCATCTTCGGCGGCGTGTTTGAGAGCACGCTGAACCCCGTCACCCGACGTTCGGGAGGTATGCACTACACGTCGATAGAGAACATACACAAGGTAATAGACCCGCTGTTTCTCGACGACTACCGCCGCGAGCTTCAAGACATAATGGAAGAGAAGGTGACGAAGACGCGAAACCGCCGACTGACAGACTTTCAGCAGCGTCTCGCCTCGCTAAGGTTCTTCGACCCTGCCTGCGGTTCAGGCAACTTCCTCACCGAGACCTACATCTCTCTGCGCCGAATGGAGAACGAGGTGATAAAGGAACTCTACAGCAGCCGTAACCTCGACCTCTTCGACAATCCGATAAAGGTAAGCATCAACCAGTTCTACGGCATCGAGATAAACGACTTTGCCGTCACCGTAGCCACCACCGCCCTTTGGATAAGCGAGGCGCAGATGCTCACCGAGACGGAGCGCATCATCAGCCAAGACATCGACTTCCTGCCACTGAAGTCGTATGCCAACATACACGAGGGCAACTCGCTGACCACCGACTGGGAGACAATCGTGCCAAAGGACAA
>JBJEKR010000050.1:1655-19176 GCA_051878735.1 Prevotella sp.
TACACGAGGGCAACTCGCTGACCACCGACTGGGAGACAATCGTGCCAAAGGACAAACTGAACTACATCATTGGCAATCCGCCGTTTGTAGGCGCACGTCTCATGTCAGAAGCACAAAAGGAAGACGTGTTGAGAATATTCGGCAAAGACTGGAAAAACGTAGGCAACCTCGACTACGTTTGCTGTTGGTACAAGAAAGCTGCCGACATGATGCGCGGCACAATGATACGCGCCGCCCTCGTCTCGACCAACTCCGTCTCACAAGGCGAGCAGGTAGCCAACCTCTGGGCACCGCTCGTGGCTGACGGACTGAAGATAAACTTCGCCCACCGAACATTCCGTTGGGACAGCGAGGCTCAGCTGAAAGCCCACGTCCACTGCGTCATCATTGGCTTCAGCTATGAAAACACAAAGACAAAGCTCCTATTCGACGGAGAACAGCAGAAACGCGTTGACAACATCAACCCCTATCTCGTCGATGCCAACGACACCTTTATATATAGTCGCACCAAACCTCTTGCCGACGTGCCTCCTATAGGCATCGGCAACAAACCGATAGACGGAGGCAACTATCTCTTCGAGAAGGAGGAGATGGAAGAGTTCATTAGGCAAGAGCCGCTCTCGGTGCAGTATTTCCATCCTTGGTACGGCTCTGTAGAGTTCATCCATCAGCGTCCACGCTACTGTCTCTGGCTCGGCGACTGCACTCCTGCCGAACTGCGCCGAATGCCACATTGTATGAAGAGAGTAGAGAACGTTAGAAATCTTCGATTGGAGAGCAAGAGCGAAGGAACGAGAAAACTGGCAGACCGCCCAACAAGGTTTCACGTTGAGAATATGCCAGACGGAGCGTCGATAATAATCCCGAAAGTATCTTCTGAAAGAAGGAAATATGTGCCAATGGGTTTTATCGAGAAAGGAACATTCGCAAGCGACCTCGTATTTCTAATCCCCAACGCCACCCTCTACCATTTCGGCATCTTGGAGAGCAACGTCCACATGGCATGGATGCGTGCAGTATGCGGAAGACTTGAGATGCGCTATCGCTACTCGAAAGACATAGTGTATAACAATTTCCCGTGGCCCGCTGCCAACGAGGAACAGAGGCAGAAGATAGAGCGCACGGCACAGGCAATACTCGACGCAAGGGCAAAATATCCCGACTCGTCACTTGCAGACCTCTACGACCCAGTGCTCATGCCACCCGAACTGCGCAAGGCACACCAGGACAACGACCGCGCCGTGATGCAAGCCTACGGCTTCTCGCTGAAGATGACAGAGTCCGACTGCGTTGCCGCCCTGTTCAAGATGTATGCGGAACAGACATCAATGTAACAACCCGCAAGTCTGGATTAGCAGGAGCAATAATGTTAATTTCCTGAAAAGATTTGGAGAATACGCATTTTTGTTATAACTTTGCGACACAATGGCCCCCAAGATGTCATCGTCAGAAGATATTCTGCCGGCATTTCCAACCTCTTTAATCTTTTCATGAACGAGGTGGACAGTTGGATGATATATGACAATAGTGATAATGACAGGGAGGAAATTGCAGCTGGGGCAAAAGAGATAATAGATATAATCAATTCATATAAATTTGAAATAATTAGGAGTCATGTCAGAACAGGAACTTGAAATATACCGTAACAAAATCAGGTTAGGGCTTCTTGAGGCTGAGCGAAACATGCTGCACGAAAAGGCGGCACGGGGTGAGTCGTGCGTATATCAGGACGACGACGGACAAATATACCGTATGGCGGCAAAGGACGTGATTGCCGCCAATCCAAGGTTTCAATGACAGATAATCCAAACATCGTAATCGCATATCGCAATTTTTTATATTTGCAGAAATAAAAAAGGGAACTTGTATGAGTAATTCTGATGACATAAGATGGATACAGCGGCTTGACAACTATGAGAGAGCTGTCAAACGGCTTGACAATGCAGTTGCCCTACTGTCGGAACAGAGAAATTATGGCGACGACGTTGACGACCTTCTTAAAGAAGGGCTTATTCAACGATATGAATACACTCAGGAGTTAGCTTGGAAGCTGATGAAGGACTATGAGGAATTTCAAGGCTACACCGACATACAAGGGTCACGGGATGCCATAAGAAGGGCGTTGGCAATGGGGGTGATTACTGATAGAACTTGGATGGATACTATAGCTTCAAGAAATATCACATCGCATTGTTACGATGAGGCTGAGTTTAATGCCATATACGGTCAGATTACAATGATTTATGCCCCATTGTTCCGTGAATTCTGTGAAGTGATGAAGAGAAAGAAAGACGATTGGTTGTATTATTGCCATACGAAATAGACATAAACATATTCGACAGAATTACGAATGAAGAGCTGAGGAGGCACATTATGAGATGTGGGATAGAACTTTAGCAGTTCTATCCCACTTTATCTTCTTTCTCCTTTGGCAAAACGAGATTCAGCACTACTGCAATCAGGAATACGAGAGCTACACTGTTTTGGGCGAAGACGGTGCGGACGAGCTGGGGGAATATGTCGAAGATGGCGGGAACGGAGGTGAAGCCGAGGCCGATGGCAAGCGAAAGGCTGACGATGACCATGTTGCGCTGAGAGAAACCGCAGCGAGCCATCATACCGAAGCTGGCAAAGACGATGCTTCCAAACATCATTATTGTGCAACCGCCGAGAACTGCCTGCGGAATGGTGGCGAGAATAGCACCTATGGCAGGAACAAAGCCGCTGAGAATCAGTACTACGGCACCCGTAGCAATGGCAAATCGATTGACCACCCTCGTCATGGCGGCAAGTCCTACGTTCTGCGAAAACGAGGTGATGGGCGTACAGCCAAACAATCCGGCAATGGTGCTGACAAAACCGTCGCAAGCCACCGAGGCCCCCATCTCCTTTTTATGTACTCCGCGCCCAAGTGCTCCGGAACATATTGCCGACGTGTCGCCTATGGTCTCCGTTGCCGAAACGAGATAAACGCAGACTATGGCAAGAATGGCATCGAGGTGGAACTCAGGAGTGAAAGGGAGGAAACGTGGGAGTGAGAAGGCAGAGACATTGTTCAAGGCATCGAAGCTAACCATGCCCATGCAGAGAGCCACAACATAGCCTACAACCAAGCCAATGAGGATTGAAAGCGAGCGCACTATGCCCTTGCCGAAGACGAAGGCAAGAAGACACGCCAAGAGCGTGATGGAGCCTACGGTCCAGTTGGTGGCACTGCCAAAATCGGCTGCTCCTTGTCCGCCGCCGAAGCTGTTGGTGCCTATGGGGAGCAGCGAGATACCTATAGCGGCAACCACCGTTGCGGCAACGACATGTGGAATCAGCTTCGTCCATTTGTTGGGAAAGAGTCCGAGACAACCTTCCACGATGCCGCCCACTATTACGGCTCCCATCAGAGTGCCCATGCCTTGGGTGGTGGCAATGATGATGGCAAGTGAAAGGAAGGTGAACGAGATGCCCATGACGATGGGCAGGCGCGAGCCTATGCGCCAGATGGGGTAGAGCTGTATGAGAGTGCCGATGCCGGCAATGACCATACAGTTTTGTATCAGTGCGACGCTGATTTCCTTGTCGATGCCTACGACACTGGAAAGAATGATGATAGGTGTGATGTTGGCAACGAACATTGCAAGAATGTGTTGCAGACCGAAAGGCAATGCCTTTGCTATTGGCACGCGGCCGTCAAGTTCGTATATGCTGCTCATAAATATATTTTTTTAGTTGACGAGTTGACAAGTTGACGAGTTGACAAGTTGTTTGTATTTAAGTTGACAAGTGAACAAGTTGACGAGTTGACAAGTTATTTGTGCTTCAGTTGACAAGTTGTTTGCATTTCAGTTGACAAGCAAACGTGTTGCCAATGGGAGTATGACTGGGAGTGTGGGCGTCTCGCCCGCACCCTGCGCCCAAAGTATCAACTTGTCAACTCGTCAACTTGTCAACTCGTCAACTAATTTACAAATTCAATTTTCTGCGTTTCGTAATCCATTGATTTCAGAATGGCGATAGATTCCAGATGGTAACCAGCCTCGCGCAGTATGCGTCCGCCCTGCTGCTGACCTTTCTCGATGGCGATGCCAATGCCCACCACTTTGCCGCCTGCCTGATGCACAATGTCAATGAGGGCCTGCGCCGCCTGTCCGTCGGCAAGGAAGTCGTCCACGATGAGCACCTTGTCGTTGGCGTTTAGATAGGGACGCGACACAAACACGTTGTTCATTCGCTTGTGGGTGAACGAGTAGGCCTGTGATACATACTTGTCGTCGGTGCTGTTTACCGTCTCGCCTTTCTTGGCGAAAACCACAGGCACGTCGTAGAGGTCGCCGAGCAGCGTGGCAATGGCAATGCCACTCGCCTCAATGGTTAGAATCTTGTTCACCTCTTTTCCACGGAAGCGACGTTTAAACTCGTAGGCAATCTGTCGTATTATATCGACGTCAATCTGATGGTTGAGAAAGTTGTCAACCTTAAGGATGTTACCAGCTTTGATAACACCGTCTTCAATGATTTTTTCTTCGAGGAAATTCATACGTTATTTTAGATTTTTTGCAAAGGTAATACTTTTTTTATAAAATATGGTTATTTGTTGGAATTTTTGTTTGGCGATCGACTTTTTATCCTTATCTTTGCAGAAAATTATTGCAGTAGCTTTTATAATATAAGGTATGAAGAGACTGAGAAACATAATGTTTGCAGGCACGGGAAGCGACGTGGGAAAAAGCGTCATTGCCGCCGCCTTTTGCAGAATATTCCGACAGGACGGCTACTGTCCGGCACCTTTCAAGGCGCAGAACATGGCACTCAACTCCTATGCCACGCCCGAAGGCTTAGAGATAGGAAGGGCGCAGGCGGCTCAGGCTGAGGCGGCGGGAATAGCATGCCACACAGACATGAACCCGATACTGCTGAAGCCGCAGTCGGACCACACGTCGCAGGTGGTGCTCAACGGTGTGCCGATAGGCAACCGCGACGCATACAGCTATTTCCGTGGCGAGGGCAAGGACTACTTGCGCCGCGAGGCTTGCGAGGCATTCGACCGACTGGCCAGTCGCTACAATCCGATAGTGTTGGAGGGAGCAGGAAGCATATCGGAGCTGAACCTAAGGGAGCGCGACATCGTGAACATGCCGATGGCAAGACACGCCGACGCCGACGTGATACTCGTGGGCGACATAGACCGTGGGGGTGTGTTTGCCAGCCTCTACGGAAGCGTGATGCTTCAAACGCCTGAGGACAAACGGAGGATAAAGGGCATAATAGTGAACAAGTTTCGTGGCGACTTGAGGCTATTCGAGGATGGGCGACGCATGATAGAAGACATCTGCCAAGTGCCTGTACTCGGAGTGGTGCCTTATTTAGAAGACGTTGGAGTGGAGGACGAAGACAGCGTGGTGCTCGACAAGAAAGGCTGTAGTGCCGCTGATGGAAAGACGAACGTGGCAGTGGTCAAACTGCGCCACCTGAGCAACTTCACCGACTTTAAGGCCATAGAGCAAGACCCAAGGCTCAACGTGTATTACACCACCGACAGCGCACAACTGCTGAAGGCCGACATCATAATAGTGCCTGGAAGCAAATCGACCATCGACGACCTCCGCCGACTGAAGGAGGAAGGCGTGGAGGCGACGATAAAGGAAGCACGCAGAAGAGGGAAAACAATACTCGGAATATGCGGTGGCTATCAGATGCTGGGCATGAGCATCGACGACCCACGCAAGACCGAGGGCGAAGCAATACACATCGACGGAATGGGGCTGTTGCCCATAACCACAACAATGGGCGAGAAGAAGGTGACTTGTCAAACGGAGTTCACGCTCATTGAAGGAAGCGAAGGGATGCGTGGGTATGAGATACACCAAGGCATCTCTACGCCTACCGACGACAGCTATCGTCCTTTGACCGTAAAGGCAGATGGAGAGAAGGAAGGCTGCTTTGTGGATAGTCGTTGTATGGGAACTTATCTGCATGGTTGTCTTGACAATCGTCCGTTTGTCGATTTCCTGCTAAGGGGCACTGGGAGTGTGGGCGTCTCGCCCACACTCCCAGAGGGTGGTTTCGACTATGCGAGATACAAGGAAGAGCATTACGACAGACTTGCCGACCATGTGCGAAAGCATGTTGATATGGCAAAAGTATATGAGATATTGATGAGATGATAAACGGACACGGCGACGACATTCACAACTACGATGGCATAACGATGAACTTCAGTTCAAACATCTATGCCCATGCCGACTTGCAACCGCTGTTGGAGCATCTGCGGAGCAGGTTGGCGCTGATAGCCAACTACCCAGAGCCGGAGCCTCGCTCGCTGGAACGTAAGTTGGCGTCGAAGCTTGGCGTGCCTGACGACTGTGTCGTCGTGACCAATGGCGCAACTGACGCTATTTATATCGTTGCTGAAATGCTTTGCATGAAAGGCATTGGGAAACAGAGAATTATGAAACCTACCTTTGCCGAATATGAGGATGCCTGCCTTGCAGCAGGCGTAAGGCTTGATGACTCTGCCGATGTGGTTTGGCTCTGCAATCCCAACAACCCTACGGGAAGTGCATTGGAGAGCGGAGAACTGAAACGCATGGCGGCAATGGAGAGAGTGATGGTGGTTGACCAGTCGTATGGATTGTTTACTGATGTAGAGGAACTGTCGGCCGAAGATGTCGTGGCGATGGGAAACGTGATTCAAATTCACTCGATGACGAAGAGCTGCGCCATACCTGGGCTTCGCTTGGGTTATGTGGTGGCGGCAAGGGAATGGACCGAAGAACTGCGAAAACGGATGAGGCCTTGGTCGGTGAATGCACTTGCAATAGAGGCAGGACACTTTATCGTTGACAACGACTTCCGTGCCGTGAAGGACGTTAGGGCTTATCTTGAGGAGACACAACGACTGCGTGGGAAACTCAACGAAATAGAAGGTATAACCGTTGAGCCGACGAGGACGAACTTTATGCTTTGCCGACTTCAGCGTGGAACTGCCGCCGAACTTAAGCAGAGGCTTGCCACGAAGTACGGAATGTTAATACGCGACGCATCTAACTTCAGTGGACTTACGCCGCAGCACTTCCGAGTGGCGGCGCAAAGCAGAGAGGAAAACAATGCGTTGGTGGAAGCGATAAAATGTTTAATGAGGAGTGCTGCCGCCACTGGGAGTGTGGGAGAAATCAAAAAACATGAACTATGATTAGTCTTATAATAGGTTGGCTTCTGGACTTGTTGTTGGGCGACCCTGAACGGTTGCCACATCCTGTGGTGTTGTTCGGCAAACTGATTGCCAAGGGTGAAAGGCGGCTCAATCGGGGAAGTTGGCGCAGAACGAAAGGTGCCGTGCTTGCCGTAGGTCTTGTGGCGGCAACCATAGCCGCAACTTGGGGACTGTTGTACCTTGCCGACGCTATATATATAATAATAGGTGTAGCAGTGAGGGCAATCCTCGTGTTCTACTGTCTTGCCGGCACGACACTGATAAAGGAAGTGCGCGACGTGTTCCTCGCCCTCGACCGTTCGTTGGACGAAGGTCGCCGACAAGTGGCACGCATTGTTGGGCGCGACACGTCGGAACTCTCACGCGAGGAAGTACAAAAGGCAGCGCTTGAGACGCTTGCCGAGAACTTGAGCGATGGGGTGGTGGCACCGCTGTTTTGGTATGCAATAGGAGGCGTGCCAGCCATGATGGGCTACAAGATGGTTAACACGCTCGACTCTATGATTGCCTACCACTCGCCACGCTATTTGCGCTTCGGCACTGTGGCAGCACGGATTGACGATGTGGCAAACTATCTGCCTGCACGCATCACTGCCTTGCTGATGATATTGGTGGCTGGACGGCCGCAGTTGTTGGGCTTTGTGATGAAATACGGCCCTTGTCACGCCAGTCCTAACAGCGGTTGGCCCGAAGCAGCTTTGGCAGGAATATTGGGATGCCGTTTTGGTGGTCCGCACAAATATTTTGGCGAAGTG
Source organism: Prevotella sp. (assembly GCA_051878735.1). Lineage (GTDB taxonomy): Bacteria > Bacteroidota > Bacteroidia > Bacteroidales > Bacteroidaceae > Prevotella. The sequence goes on from JBJEKR010000050.1 coordinate 9,615, forward strand.
TTTGAAAAGCCATTCATTGGCGACACCGATAGGGAACTGACAACGGCTGACATGCGTAAGGCGGTGGGAATAAACCGAAAGACGGAGATTCTTGCCGTGGTAATAGTAGTACTGTTGCTTTTATGATTTTGCGCAGTCGCTGAGAGTGTGGTCACTGGGAGTGTGGGCGTCACTGGGAGTGTGGGCGTCACTGGGAGTGTGGGCGCTACTGGGAGTGTGGGCGTCTCGCCCGCACCCTGCGCAGGAAGTAACTTAAATATATGTTATGCGGCGAGGTGCGGGCGAGACGCCCACACTCCCAGTGGCGGCAGTATTCTCCCAGTAGCAGCGTAAGTTTTTTTTAGGGAGAAACGTTTGTCCTTTTGAGAAAAAGTTTGTAACTTTGCCAACAAAATAATTATATGATGGACGAGAAACTAAGAATAGAACAGCTCAGACAGGAGCTGCACCAACATAACCACCGCTACTATGTGGAGAATCAACCCACAATCAGCGACCAAGAGTTTGACGAGCTGATGCACGAGCTTCAGCGTCTTGAGGCGTTGCATCCAGAGATGTATGACGCTAACTCACCTACGCAGCGTGTGGGTAGCGACCTCAACAGCGAGTTTCATCAGGTTGCCCACCGCTACCCGATGCTCTCGCTTGCCAACACCTACAACCAACAGGAAGTTGCCGACTGGTATGACAGCGTGAAGCGCGGACTGGAGGGTGAGGACTTCGAGGTGTGCTGCGAGATGAAATACGATGGTCTTTCCATTAGCCTAACCTACGAGAACGGCAGGCTGGTACGCGGAGTGACGCGAGGCGACGGAGTGAATGGCGACGACGTGACTGCCAACGTGCGTACCATACGCAGCATTCCGCTTGTGCTTTCGGGCGGCGACTATCCGCAGGAGTTTGAGATAAGGGGCGAGATCTTGATGCCGTGGAAGGTGTTTGAGCGACTGAACGTGGAGCGTGAGAAAGCAGAGGAACCGTTGTTCGCCAATCCACGCAATGCCGCAAGCGGAACGCTGAAAAGCCAAAACTCAGCCCTCGTTGCCAGCCGACAGCTCGATGCATACCTTTATTATATGTTAGGCGAGCAAGTGCCGTGCGACGGACACTTCGAGAATCTGGAGCAGGCACGCAAGTGGGGCTTCAAGATAAGCGAGGGAATGAGAAAGGTAAAGACTCTCGACGAGATTTATGACTTCATAAACTATTGGGATGCAGAGCGCAAGAACCTGCCCGTTGCCACCGACGGCATTGTGTTGAAGGTCAATTCGCAGCGCCAGCAACGTTCGCTTGGCTTCACGGCAAAGAGTCCGCGATGGGCAATTGCCTACAAGTTCAAGGCTGAGCGCGAGCGCACCCGACTGCTTGAAGTGACTTTCCAAGTGGGAAGGACAGGGGCTGTCACTCCCGTTGCCAATATGGAACCCATACAGCTTGCTGGTACGGTGGTGAAACGAGCCACGCTGAACAACGAGGATTTCATTCGTTCCTTCGACCTTCACTTGGGCGACTATGTGTTTGTGGAGAAGGGCGGCGAGATAATACCAAAGATCGTAGGCGTTGACACCGACAGCCGCGAGCCTGACGCAGAGCCTGTGAAGTTCATTGATACGTGTCCCGAATGTGGCACGCCACTTGTGCGCTACGAAGGCGAGGCGGCACACTACTGCCCCAACGATGCAGGCTGTCCACCGCAGATAAAAGGTCGCATAGAGCATTTCATATCGCGAAAGGCGATGAACATTGAGTCGCTCGGTCCAGAGACCGTTGACGACTACTATCGCCGAGGTCTTATAAAGAATGTGGCTGACCTCTACGACATCGACGTGCAGCAGATAAACGGCGACGGCAGTCGTGAGAAATCGGCTCGCAAGATTGTCGATGGCATTGCGGCATCGAAAGAAATTCCTTTCGAGCGCGTCGTCTTCGCTCTTGGTATAAGACTTGTAGGCGAGACTTCGGCAAAACTACTTGCACGTCATTTCAAGAACATCGACGCCCTGCAGAACGCCACACTCGACGAACTGACCCACATCGACGGCATTGGCGAGGTGATGGCAAAGAGCGTGATAACCTATTTCCACACTCCCGAGAACATGACGATAGTGGAACGGTTGCGAGGATACGGTCTGAGGATGAGCCTTAGCGAGGAGCAACTTGCAAGCCACACGGAACTGTTGAAAGGCCAGACGATAGTCATCAGTGGCGTGTTCCAGAAGCATAGCCGCGACGAGTATAAGGCCATGATAGAGCAGAACGGAGGCAAGAACACAGGCTCGATAAGTGCCAAGACCTCGTTCATTCTCGCGGGCGACAACATGGGTCCGGCAAAGTTGCAGAAAGCGGAAAAGCTGGGAGTGAGAATAGTAAATGAAGAAGAATTCTTGGGAATGTTGAACGGTTAAACGTAAAAAACGTTAAAAGAATGGAACGTAGAATAAAATTCTTCATTCTTCATTCTTCATTTTTCATTTTTATTAGTACCTTTGCAGCCGATTTTCATAAAATAGTTGAATGAAGAATGACAATATAAAGAATCAGTACCGTGTTAATGAACAGATACGTGTACGTGAAGTCCGCATCGTAGGTGATGGCGGTTCGACAGTTGTTCCTACACGCCAGGCATTAGACATGGCACGCGACCAGGGAGTTGATTTGGTGGAGATTTCGCCAAACGCCAATCCCCCTGTTTGTCGTCTCATCGACTATTCCAAGTTCCTCTATCAGCAGAAGAAGCGTGCTAAGGAAATGAAGGCAAAGCAAGTGAAGGTAGAGGTTAAGGAAATAAGATTCGGACCACAGACCGACGAGCACGACTATCAGTTCAAGCTCAAACATGCCAAGGAATTCCTTGAGGATGGCAATAAGGTACGCGCCTATGTGTTCTTCCGTGGACGTTCAATCCTTTTCAAGGAGCAGGGTGAAGTTCTTCTCCTGCGTTTTGCCAACGACCTTGAGGAATATGGAAAGGTAGAGCACATGCCGTCGCTCGAAGGTAAAAAGATGTTCCTCTACTTGGCTCCAAAGAAGGCTGGAGTGGCAAAGAAGAGCCAACAAGCCCTCGACCGCGAGAAGAAAGCCAACGAGCAGAAGGAAGCCACGAAACAGCAGCCTGCAGAAGCTGAGGTTGACGTAGAGATGCCAGCAAATGGCGGTCTGTTCGCCAATGCCAAGATAAGTGCGGCGGCAAAGGAGAAATTGAACATTAAGGACTAAGAAGGTTTTAATCCTTTAATCATTAATTATTTAATTTCTTCGAGAGAATAGAGAAGACAAGTGCGTAACGCCCGGTATATGCGTTGCCACATCATAATAAATAACAATTAATTAAAACATTAAAAAAATGCCAAAAGTAAAGACAAATTCCGGAGCGAAGAAGAGATTCCGTTTCACCGGTACAGGTAAGATTAAGAGAGCACACGCTTACCACAGTCACATTCTGACTAAGAAGACGAAGAAGCAAAAGCGTAATCTGGTACACGACACTATCGTGGACAGAAGCAACATGAAGCAGGTTCGTGACCTGTTGTGTCTCCGTTAATCCCTTATTGTCTAACATTTTAAAGTAAGAAAAAACTATGCCAAGATCAGTAAATCACGTTGCTTCAAGAGCAAAGAGAAAAAGAATTTTAAAGCTTACTCGCGGTTACTTTGGTGCCCGCAAGAATGTTTGGACCGTAGCCAAGAACACCTGGGAGAAGGGTCTTACATACGCTTATCGTGACCGCCGCAACAAGAAGCGCACTTTCCGTGCACTGTGGATTCAGCGTATCAACGCTGCTGCCCGTATGGAGGGCATGAGCTACTCAGCACTTATGGGCGCTCTTAACAAGGCTGGCATCGAGATTAACCGTAAGGTTCTCGCTGACCTCGCTGTTAACAACCCAGAGGCTTTCAAGGCTATCGTTGAGAAAGTGAAGTAAGAAGTAAGAAAAAGGCGTATGCCTTTAGCTTCATTTCATAACAAAAAAAGGCTGTAATTCAGAGGAATTGCAGCCTTTTTCGTATAATAAATGGTTGAAATCATAAAAAAACACAAGACTAACGCTCGGTTATCATATTTTTTTATTATTTTTGCATCATGAAGTTGGATTCAATCATTAGAACATACGGTCGCGATGTCATGGAAAGTCTGAAAGGATGCCATGGCGGTGACGACGTGAAGCGTGTGCTTGCGGCAGCTGGTTTCGAGGCATCCGACAGTGATGTCAAGGACATTGCAGGGCTGCTCGACATGCTTAACGGAGAATTGCGTGAGCTGTCGCTTGACGAACTCTCGCAGATAACCGGTGGGTGATGAAAGTTGAAGATTGAAAATTGAAGGTTGGACATTGAACATAGAATTGGGAGTTGAGCAAAACTATGAATATGAAAAGAAACCTGTTTAGAAAAGAGACTCTTGACGTGTTGGAGAATCCGGGTCAGATAAACGATTTCATACGCGTCACAACGCCGCCACTATACATTGCACTGCTGGCGATGGTAATCTGTAGCGTGGTGGTTTGTCTTTGGCTTGCCTTCGGTACGCTTACCGAGCATGTCAAGGCAGTGGCTGTCGTCTTTCCTCATCAGACTCCGACCCGCGTCTGTTCAGAAAGAGACGGCTCGGTGGAGAAACTCTTTGTCGTGAAGGGTGAGACGGTTACGAAGGGAATGTCTTTGCTTGCCATTAGAAGCAATGAAACTCTCGATACGGTATGTGCAGAAACGTCGGGCATGGTCATCGACTGCAAGATGGTTGACGAGACATTCCGCGCCCACGAGACTCTTGCTGAGATAATTCCCGACAAGAAGAACAGCTTGAACAGAGAGCTGATAACCTACGTTAAATACAAGGATTTACGGGAACTGAGGACAGGACAGGAAGTGCAGGTGACGCCTGTTGACTTGCATCGCGAGGACTATGGCTACATCATTGGCCACATCACTAAGGTTGACCATTTCCCCACGCGCCTTGACGATGCACGAAGCCAGTCGGCGATAAGGAATTTCATTGACACCATATTCCCCGACGAGACTGCATACGAGGTGAGGATTATGGTCGATACCGACCCGTCGGACAGTACCCGACTTAAATGGTCGAGAATGCAGAGCAACGACATCAGGCTCAGCTCCATGTCGTTCTGCAACATTCAGATAATTACTGAGCGCAAGCCGGTATATAAGATGTTTTTAAGATTTTGACGTGAAAGGAGAGAATGAATGAAGGCTAAGGCAGTGAAGAACGTTCCTGTGGTAATGCAGATGGAGACCGTCGAGTGTGGTGCGGCGGCGCTCTCGATGCTGCTTGCTTATTATGGCAAGTGGGTGTCGCTTGAGCAGCTGCGTACCGACTGCGGTGTATCGCGCGACGGAAGCAATGCCCGAAACATTGTCTTGGCTGCCCGAAACTATGGTTTGGAAGCTCACGGCTGGAGGGCTGACATCGACTCGTTGGAGAAGATGGCTCCTGCAATCATTCACTGGAACTTCAATCATTTTGTGGTCTTCAAGGGCTTCAACAAGGGAATGGCTTTCATCAACGACCCCGCTGCGGGAAGCATGGCTGTGTCGATGCGCGATTTCAGACGATCTTATACTGGCATCGCCATTACCGCCGAGCCGGGAGCAGACTTTAAGCCCAGTGGTCATCAGACATCAATCTTCCACTATATCCGTGAGAATATCAAGGGCGTTTCAGACGCTTTCGTCTTCACCCTTGTCATGGGCACGCTGTTGGCGTTCGTCGGAATGCTCTATCCGCTGTTTTCGCAGGTGTTCCTCGACAGCATCATAACAGGCAAGAACGATGAATGGTCAACGGCTTTCTTTGTGGCAATGGGTGGACTGGTGCTTTTCCATTTCGTGCTTGCACTGCTTGACAACGTTTATGGACGGCGATTCTCGGGAAGCATGTCGCTGAAGGGAAACGCCCGATTCCTTTGGCATGCAATGAATCTTCCGATAGAATTCTACAGTCAGCGATATGTCGGCGACATAGTGCAGCGACAGTCGCTCAACGAGACCATAACGACAACGCTCGTGATGATTCTGGCTCCTTATGCCGTAAACGTGATTCTGCTCGTGATGTATGTTTGGCTGATGGCAAATTACAGTATTCCGCTGACTATCATGGGCTTGCTCGTCGTCGGACTGAACATGTATGTTGTGGTCAAGGAACGTGAGCTACGCAACAATCTCAGCCGTGCCTTGGAGCAGAGCGAGGGACGTTTCTATGGCATTACAATGTCGTGCATCGACAATATAGAGAGCATAAAGGCGGCAGGAGCAGAGCGTGGCTTCTTCGAGTTTTGGGCAGGCAACTTCGCCCGCCGCAACAATCAGGAGGTGGCAATGCAGAGAAGGACATTCCTGCCCTACATCTTCGGTCATCTTGCCGACAGCCTTGTGCTGATACTCGGTGCAGCCCTGATTCTCAATGGCGAGTTCAGCATTGGTATGCTCATGGCGTTCCAAGGCTTCATGTCAGAGTTCATGAAGCCGGCAATGGGACTCATGACAGGATCAACGACAGTCATAGAACTTAGGTCGCAGATGGAACGCATTGACGACGTGCTCGCCTATCCAATACAAAAAAGGAACAACGTTGTCCCGAAGGAGGATGATGAGGAAAAAACTACTCAGATGAAACTGAGAGGCGAACTGGAGCTACGCAACGTGACGTTCGGATATAATCCTACGGCGGCTCCTTTGATAACCGACTTCTCCATGACGCTGAAGCCGGGGCGTAGTGTGGCAATAGTCGGTGCGTCGGGTTGTGGAAAGAGTACGATAGCGAAGCTCGTTTCGGGACTCTACTCGCCGTGGAGCGGACAGATACTGTTCGATGGTCGTGACATTTCAGAGATTTCACACGACGAGTTTGTCAATTCTGTTGCCGTGATAGACCAGAATGTTGTGCTGTTCAACGATACAATTTCAGAGAACTTGAAGATGTGGGATCACTCGATAGAGGATTTCACAATGACGATGGCTTGTATTGACGCGGGCATACGCGACGATATCATTTCACGTCCGCGAGGCTTCAACACGCGACTCGTCAAGGGAGGAGGAAACTTCTCTGGTGGACAGCGTCAGCGCATGGAGATAGCCACGGCTCTTGCTCGCGAACCGGTGATTCTCGTTCTCGACGAGGCGACAAGTGCACTCGACACTGTCATGGAGCGCGACGTGATGCAGAGCATACGCCAGTGTGGTGCGACGATAATAGTCATAGCTCACCGCTTGAGTACAGTGCGCGACTGCGACGAAATCATTGTCATGGACCAAGGGCACATCGTCCAGCGTGGAACTCATGACGAACTCGTTGCCCAAAAGGGACTCTACAGACAACTGATGGACTACGACGAAGAAACTTAAGAAAGATGTTATTTGACGACCAGATAAACAAAAGGCGTGAACGCGAGACGGCCTTGCTGCGCGAGGTTTTCGGCGACACCGCCAAGGACATGGGGTTCAAGGTTGACCGAGGGTCAACGCAGAACTCTGGCAATCATGTGCTCAACATGCTTCTTGAGTACCTGAAGGTCACTGATTATGTCCTTGACGACGATGGATTCTTGACTCCCGACGAGCAGCTGGAACGAATCTTGCGCCCTATTGGCATTATGCAGCGACGAGTGCAGCTCGACGGGGCTTGGTGGAAAATGACCGTCGGACCGAAACTGGGTCAAGACAACGAAGGCAACATGCTCCTTTTCCTTCCCGCCAAGTGGTATTTCGGCTACAAGTGCATTGATGCCAATGGCAATGTGCGCCGTGTCAATGCCGAGTTGATGAAGACGGTGAAGCGCGATGCCTTGACGTTTTATCCTGCATTGCCGCCAAAGTCGCTCACGGGCAAGGACTTGCTGAAGTTTTCCGCTCGCGTGCTTCCAACCTCTGCGGTGTTCGCCCTTCTGTTTGCTGCTTTCATCGTCAGTCTTTTTGGCATGTTCATTCCTTTCATCAACAAGCAGATTTTCAACAACGTCATACCAAACGGAATTCTTGCCGACCTTTACCCAATGGCGGCGTTGTTCTGCGGTGTGGTTGTCGGCAGCGCATTGATAGAGGTGATGCGTAATAAGCTGATTTATCGTGCAAAGGACATCTTGCAGATGCACTTGCAGACGGCTTTCATGGCGCGAATATTTACCCTCGGCACGGAGTTCTTCTGGAAATATTCGTCGGGAGAGATTACAAATCGTGTCGCATCGATACGTCGTTTGAGCGCATTTGCCAACGAAGCCTTGAGGGGTGCGCTTTTCACCTTGCTCTTTGCCGTGGTATATGTGTTCCAGATAATTGTCTATGCCAAGGAACTTCTCGTTCCCTCGCTTGTCGTACTTACGATACATACCATTCTGCTTGTCGTCTATTTCATACAGATGCACAACGAGGAGCTTGAACTTGCCGACCACAAATCGGAACTCGACGGAATGGAATACGACTTGTTCTCTGGTATTCAGAAAATTAAGCTCACAGGATCGGAGAAGAGGGCATTCACCAAATGGCTTGACCTTTACAGGCGTTGTGCGCATATAAGTTACAATCCGTCAATCTCGGTGAAGATGATGCCTGCGCTTATCGCCCTTTGCCAAATGGGAAGCATTGCCGTACTTTATTGGTATGCCGTAGAGTCGAAAGTAGGTGTGTCTGACTTCATCGCCTTCAGTGTGGCTTACGGAATGATTGCCTCGGCTCTGTCGGCAATGACTGCCACCATTCCCGACTTGGCGAAGATAACGCCGCTGATGAAAATTGCAGCTCCCGTGCTTTCCACCGTTCCCGAACTGCAGCCCGATGCTCCACAGGTGCAGTATCTCAGTGGAAGCATAGAGGTTAGCGACCTTTCCTTCCGCTATGGGAATGAGAGTAACTGGCTGTTCAGACACTTCAACTTGAAGATAAACTCTGGCGACTATGTGGCAATTGTTGGTCCTTCGGGTTGCGGAAAGAGTACGTTGCTCCGACTGCTTCTTGGCTTTGAGCATCCGCAGGCTGGCGGCGTGTTCTACGACAACTACGACCTCTCGAAATGCGACAAGACGAGTCTGCGCCGACTCATTGGCACTTGTCTCCAGAACGGAAGCCTCTTTTCCGGTGACATATTCAGCAACATTACCATTACGGCTCCTAACAGCACAATGGAGGATGCCTGGCGTGCTGCTGAATTGGCTGGCATTGCCGATGACATTCGCCAGATGCCAATGCAGATGCAGACTGTGGTGAGTGAGGGAAACTCAAGCTTCAGCGGTGGGCAGAAGCAGCGCATACTCATTGCCCGAGCATTGATTGCCAATCCTTCGATACTCCTATTCGACGAAGCCACGAGTGCACTCGACAACATCAGTCAACGTTTGGTGGCAGAGCATCTCGACAAGCTCGACTGCACTCGCATCGTCGTCGCTCACAGATTGAGTACCATTCGCAACTGCAACCGTATCATAGTGCTCGACAAGGGCGCAATAGCGGAGGAAGGCAGCTACGATCAGCTCATGGAACGCAAGGGATTGTTCTATAAATTGGCAAAAAGACAGATTTGATTACACATCAATGAATATAAGAGTAAAAACAACAA
>JBJEKR010000051.1:0-4395 GCA_051878735.1 Prevotella sp.
GGTGCGGGCGAGACGCCCACACTCCCAGTCATTGGCGCATTATAAAGGGAATTTCGTCGAACTCACGTTAAGATTGCTAATGCGAAAGAATTTTGCCATAAACCCTTCACCCTTCATATTTAGAGTGTAAACAACTATGTATCAATGGGTTGGTTGTATGAATAGTGAAGGGTTTTCGCCATAATTCTCCAACGTTCATCGGCTCATTATTCAAGAAGCAGTGCAAACAATCATTAGTTATTCAAAATAGTGGCAATGAAAGAAAGTGCCTAAGGCTGCAGGCTGAACGAATTTAAGACGCTTACGATGTATCCAACTTCATTGTCGGTAAGCGTTGGATTGCAGGGAAGGCTCAATTCCTCGCTGTGAATAAGCTCGGTTATAGGTAGGCCTGTGTCAGGCAAGACTAACAGCGGAGAGTCGGCATAGCATTTTTGGCGGTGAGGAGGTATAGGATAGTGAATCACGGTCTGTATTCCGTTGTCAGCAAGATATTTCTGCAATGCGTCGCGGTGCGGTGTGAGAACGGGGAATATGTGGAACACGCTATGCTGCCAATATTCCATGGAAGGAAGGACGAGGCTAGGGTTTACCACCTCGGAGATATAACGCTTGGCAATGTCTCTACGACGTTGATTATCAGCATCAAGGAACGACAATTTCACGTCAAGTACGGCAGCCTGTATCTCGTCGAGGCGGCTATTGCGACCACAATGCTCAAAAACATACTTTCTAGAAGAGCCATAGTTTGCCAATGATCGGAACAGTTCTGCAAACTCACCATCGTCGGTTGTAACAGCTCCTCCATCTCCCAATGCTCCAAGATTCTTTCCCGGATAGAAGCTATGGCATACTATTGGAGGGGTGAAGAGAGAAGTGTGAGGAGAGACGTTTATGATGCCGTGGCCTTGCGCATTGTCGATGACAAGGGCAAGCTTGTAACGATTACAGATCTCGCCTATCTTATCAGAATAAGCGTTGCGTCCGTAGAGATTTACGAGGAGTATTGCCTTCGTGCGTGAGGTTATAGCAGCCTCAACAAGAGAATCATCAATTTGTAGGGTCTCTAATCGAGGTTCAACCAACACAGCCTTCAAACGATTTTCAGTGACAGACAATATTGAGGCAATGTATGTATTGGCAGGAACAATAACCTCGTCACCTTCACGCATTTGCCCCATTTCCATCATGGTGCGGAAAGTCAATGTCAGCGCATCAAGACCATTGGCACAACCAACACAAAACCTATTGCCATTGTATTCGGCATAGTGTTCCTCAAACTTTTGGTTTGAGAATCCTTGCAGATACCACCCGCCGTCAACCACCTCACGTACCGCCTCGTGTATCTCGTCGGCATACATTGCCGTCACCTTTTTCAGTTCAAGATATTTTATATTCATAATGTCCATTCGTAAGTGTCGTAACAAACGCCGCGTCCACCGAAGCCCTCCTTCTGGAATATCAGTCCCTCATTGAGATAACGTCCCATGTCCTCTGTGGATTTTCCAAAATCGAAGTATGACTTCCTACTTGAAAAATAATTAATGAGATAGAAGAAAATGGCATCCAAGGCTCCGTTTTTCTTTCCTTCCTGAGATGCGGAAATATACTGCACATGGACGGTCTTGCCACATACGAACATCACTACACCGGCTATCGTCGCTCCATGTAATGTAGCCCTGCAAAGGACAATATTTTCAGGAAAGCGTTCCACCAGCATATTAATCTCATCGGCACTATGGACAGGATGCGCCCCATATCTCTGCATCAGATTATCGTCGAGGACTGTCCAGAAATCAGAGAAATCCCTCGACCACTCAACCGTCACCCCTTCCCTTAATGCCTTGGCGGCATGGCGACGACGCAACTCCATAAACGGCAGAGGGCAGGACAAGTCAACGACAATAGAAATGTCACGTCCGATGATACGGAAATCACACTTTCGGAATATGGCATACAAGTCTTCCTCAGATGCCTGCCTATGATAAATCCAGGGTGTCGGCTTATATACGACTCGGTGGAAACCGTCCCTGCGCAGACAAGCGTTCATTGCCTCCATTGTCTCCAACGCCATTGCCGTGCGGAAAGCATCACCGACAACAAGCCCGCCGTATGTCAGTCCGTGATGCGACTGCAGCACGTCATCCTCGGCATTGGCAGGAAGCACTGCCACAAGACGATGCTTCTCATCATAGAACATAATGGAATGGTCGGCGAAACGGGCACTGTGATAATCCATATAGCGGCGGTCGAAAAGGAATGTACCGTTTTTCGACGCCGCTACAAAGTCGTTCCATTCACGAAACCTTTCAGAGGAATATATTTCGGCGCTAATCATTTCACGTATTCAAGGAAATCCTCGTATTCATAAATATAATCGTCCTCGTCAAACAAGTCTGATGCCAGCACAAGGCAAACAGCACCAGAAGAGAAGTCCTCCAACGTGCGCCATATCCCAGTGTTGACAAGCAATCCCTGCCAAGGATGATTCAGGTGATAATCCTTATGGTTGCCCTTGCCGTCATCAAGAGTAACTGTAAAAGAACCGCTCGCGGCAATGATAAACTCCACGCAATCCTTGTGGGCATGACCGCCACGGCTTTCGCCTGCAGGCACGTCATACGTCCAATACACCCTCTTGACCTCAAAAGGCACATTCTTCATCTGCTCAGCCACGGTAAGATTACCGCGTGGGTCGCAAATCTTCGGCAATTCAATTATCTCACCAAGCATTCGCTATTATTTTACAATAATCAGAATACCGTATATGGGTCGGTGCCGAGGATAGTCTTGGCTGCAGCCTTGGCTTTCTCGCGGAGCACATCGGTACCGTCTTCTAATTCGCCATAACATAGTACCACACCCATGCGGCGACCCACGTGAGCCTCAGGCTTGCCGAAAATGCGGATGCGAGTACGGTCTTGCTTCAAGGCATCCTCAAGGTTGTAGTCGAGGGGCTTGTCGCTCTCCACTGGTGAGAGCACCACGGCTGATGCTCCTGCGTGCTCAAGATGGATTCCGGCAATTGGCAATCCCATCACGGCACGGAAGTGCAGTTCAAACTCGCTGAGGTTTGTGGTGTGACCGAGAGTAACCATACCGGTGTCGTGTGGACGTGGCGACAGTTCGCTGAAGATAACCTCGCCTTGCTTGGTAAGGAAAAACTCTACACCCCAGATGCCGGCACCTGTAAGGGCTTTGGTAACGGCTGCCGCCATCGTCTCCGCCTGACGCAATGCCTCGTCGGAAATCTTATACGGCTGCCACGATTCGCGGTAGTCACCAGCCTTCTGCACGTGTCCTATTGGCGGACAGAAGAGCGTCTCGCCATTCTTCTGGGTCACGGTGAGTAGGGTGAATTCGGAATCGAAGTCTATGAATTCCTCAATGATTACTTCCTTCACGTCTCCACGGCTTCCTTCCATGGCATTGCGGAAGGCATTTTCCAGTTCTCCCTCGTTGTGGACATAGCTTTGACCATGCCCTGAGGAAGACATAAGCGGCTTTACCACACAGGGGAAACCGATTTCGTCGGCTGCCTTGCGGAACTCCTCGAAGGTCTTGGCATAGAAATACTTTGCTGTGCGAAGTCCAAGCTCACGCGAGGCAAGGTCGCGGATGGCACGGCGATTCATTGTGAAGTTCACCGCCCTTGCACTGGGCACCACCTGTATGCCCTGCTCCTCATACTCAAACAGCTTCTCCACACGAATAGCCTCAATCTCTGGCACGATGATGTCGGGCTGATGCTTCTTCACAACGGCATTAAGAGCCTCGCCGTCGAGCATTGAGAACACCTCACGCTCGTCAGCCACCTGCATTGCCGGGGCATTGTCGTAACGGTCGCAGGCTATCACGTATTGTCCTGCACGCTTGGCAGCAATCACAAACTCCTTGCCCAATTCGCCTGAGCCTAAAAGCAATATCTTTTTCATACTTAAATATTTTGGGGGAGTTCAAGGAGTTAAAGTAGTTAAATGGAGTTAAAGACAATAGTCTTTTAGCTTCATCCAAAACTTATCATGGCTAAAACAGATGTCTTTAACTCCTTGTACTCCCTTAACTCCTTGAACTACCCAAGTCTTATCTATTGTTGTACATCTTTTCGTAATACTTCTGATAGTCTCCACTCGTCACGTTGTCAAGCCATTCCTGGTTTTCGAGATACCACTTCACGGTCTTCTCTATTCCCTCCTCAAACTGCAGGCTAGGCTCCCATCCAAGTTCACGCTGGAGCTTGGTGGAGTCGATGGCATAGCGTGCATCGTGACCAAGGCGGTCGGTGACATAGGTAATGAGGTCCATATCCTCGCCTTCCTTGCGGCCAAGCACACGGTCAACGGTGTTGATGACCACCTTGATGATGTCGATGTTCTTCCACTCGTTGAAGCCGCC
>JBJEKR010000052.1:0-4305 GCA_051878735.1 Prevotella sp.
ACTTTTACTGATTTTTCAAAGAAGATATACTTCATCGGCAAAGTTAGTATATATTCTCTGGCAAAGTTAGTACTACTTCTCTAAAATAACGTGAGTTCGATGAATTTCCCTTTATATCTATGCCAACGACTGGGAGTGTGGGCGTCTCGCCCGCACCATGCGCACCATCAGGCGAAAAAATGACGGCAGTGGGATAACCTTGTAGGCGAGGTGCGGGCGGGACGCCCACACTCCCAGCGTTGCGCCTACATCAGGCGGTTGTTTTCAATATGAAAATTCGTCGAACTCACGTTAAAATAAGGGTTCAGAAAGTATGTCAATAGAAAAGGCAGACCCATTCACATGAGCCTGCCCCTTGCAATTGCTAACTAATAACTAAACTAACTAAAAAACCTTAAAAAGTATGGATTATAAATTACCACCAACGTGGGTCACCTGCAACGCCCTTACCCTTGTAGTTCACGCCTGGATTGAGATGGAAGTCGATGTTTTGTGGATCAACAAACATCTCGTCGGCACTGAGGTCGAGGCGGACGGCATTGGTGAACTTAAGATCGTTCTCTGGGAAGTCTGCTGTGAGATAGCAGCTTGAGAACTCCAACCAGCCCGAATAGTCGTTGTAGCCGTGGTTCATCTTCTGGCCACCGTTAGGACCGCAGAATATGGTGTTGGTCACTTTGGCCTCCTTCGGTGCGCGTTTGTTGTCGGCACGAATCCACTTCTGCAGCTTCGTGGTGTAGTTGCAGAACGTACAGCAGTTCACCTTGAAGAGGTCTATCTGACAGCGGAGGTCCATCATCTGGTCGCCAATCTCGCAGAGCGTTGTATTGGTGATAGAAATGGTTTCCATTACCACTGTGTTCTTACCGATGTTCAACATACCATAACCGCTCGTTCCGACATTGTAGATGATACAATCGTCGATGTTTATCTCGCGGAAGTTCACTCCGTCGTTATTTATGTAGAGCAGTGTACGTGGAATGTTTCTGATTTCGCAGTTCTGGAACGAGTAGAGATCGACATTGTTCTTGTCGGGGTTGAACCAGTAAGACTCGCCCATCTTGTCGTCCATCACTACTGCCTGGAAGCAGATCTTGCCCTTGTCGCCTGACAGACGCAAGCCCTTGGTCATGTTCAGCACAGGCTTCTGTCCGTTGACAGCCTTACCTGCAAAGTAAATGTTGACCACATTCTCTGGTATGCGCAGCTGGTTGGCGATGTCATACTCCTGTCCGCCGGTGAATACGAGAGTCACAGTCTCTTCCGTGGCGTTAGTCAGCAGAGCAAGCAGGTCGTCGCCAGGATTAACCTCTATGGTCTGTCCAACAGCCGAGCCCAAGGTACGGAACTTCCATGTTCCACGCAAGAAGCTGTCGTTCAATATCTGTGCGATGTAGTTAGTACCAGGAGTAAGTCCTTCAACGATTGTCTCTCCGTTGCGCTTCATCTCGTCGGTCAGCGTCACTGTCTGGAGCCATGTGGTGTCACCCTCGACAGTCTGTCCCAATCGGAGTGTTGACACTTGCTTCTCAGCGTCCCAACGCATTGTCACGTCCTTAATACCGGGTGTGACGGTGGTGAAGATTTGTTCGGCAGGAGTCTTGAAACTAAGTTTGTTCCATACCGACTCAGAGCCGGTCAGCTCGTTCACTGCCTTTACGCGTACAGAATAGCGTGTGGTGCCATAAAGATCCTCAAAGAGTTTGAGATACTCCGTCTGTACTGCGGTCTTGCCGCTGCTGTATGCTGTGAGCGTGTCGGCCTTCACTTCCTCAGTGCGGATGATTTCGTTGAACGCCAGACTGTCAAGGCTGAACTCAAACACATACTTCGTTGCATCGGTCACACCGTTGAACTTCACGATTACCGATGTTGCCATCGATTTCTCCACCGAGAAGTTTGTGGTGGTGTAAAGGCGGTCGTAAGACTTATCTACGGGCCATTCGTTTGCGTCCTCGCTACATGATACAAAGGTGCTGCCGAAGAATGTCAACAGCAAGGCGAGAAGCCCTAAAGTCGCTTTATATTGTTTTCTTGTATTCATAATTTTATTGATATTTTGTATTATTCTACACTATGGTCATAGCCATACGAGTTTTTCAGATAACCGTTTGACTTGTAAATGTCATCGTAATAGATGGAGAAGAGGTGGCGGTAGTTGCACACCTTGTTGCCCATGGTGTATGTGGCGAGCTTCTCACCAATCTGTGAGCCGTACTGGAGCTGTCCGAGCAGAGAGCTGTAGTCATACTGGGCGCGCAAGCCTGTGGCGCAGAGCAGGATTTTCACCGAACGTGAAACAACGTCGCTCTCATTGTTCTCGCGAGTGAACCATGTCAGTTCCTGATAGTTGTCAGGATCGGGGTTGCCGTTGAGCTGACGGTAGAAATTCACCGACTCTATGTCAACCTCTGGATAGCCGCTCTCGCCCGTGTACATCTTATAGTATATCTTGGTAGGGAACTGGTCAGGCTGGTATGTCTTGTCGAAGATTTTCACCTCGCTCTGGCCGTCATACATCTTCACCATAGCCTCCTTCATGTCCTCTATCTTCTTGTCGAGCAATCCCCAGCGTACCAGGTCGAGCTTGCGGATACCCTCGCCGCCGAACTCCCATGCGCGCTCGTTGACGATAGCCTCAAAGAAGTCGTTGTCGTAGTTCTTCACTTCTGCAGAACCTGCACCGAAAGCACGCTCACGAACAGCCTCAAGAGCTTCACGTGCCGACATGCGTGCCACCTCGTCGCGAGAGTCGGCGCCCTGCAGTGCATAGCGAGCCTCGGCAAACATGAGCAGGATGTCGCTGTAGCGCATCAGAATCCAGTTGATACCTGTGTTAGGACGACCGCTGGCAGCCTGTGCCAAGGTGCGGTAAGCGTCGCATGTCCAGAAGTAGCACCACTTGCCAAGATGCACGTTCATCATGTCGCCACGCATCTTCTCGCCCAGTTTATTGCTCTCCTTGGTGAACAAGGGCCACCAGCAAGCATAGTCGCGACGCTTGTCTGTGGGAGTGAACGAGTAGAAGTAATAGCCGTTTGTGGCTACGTATGAAGCTCCCCATCCTGTATTTCCGAAGCCGATGTTTCCAGTCATCTCGCGTCCCATAAGTGTACCTACGTCACCGCTGTAACCCAGTCCGTTAGCCACCTCAAAGAGGTTCTCGCCATTTGTGTTGTAGTCAAGATGGCATACGGTCTTCCAGATGTTGCCGTAGTCGGGATCGAGGTGATGAGGGTTGTCGGCACTTCCGATGACCTCAGCACACTGCTGTGCAGCAATCTCGTAGTAGTCCTTCCAGTTCTTCACCCTACCTACATAGAAACCGTTGAGGTCGCTCATGCCCGGAGTGCCGGCAGAATAGTGCTCCACGTTAGAGTCGTCGGGGAACTGGTTGCTGTCGCGTACGCTCCAACCACCGGCGAAGAGTGCGATACGAGCCAAAAGTCCCTTGGCAAAGCCCTTGGTGATGCGCTCGCAGGTGTAGTCACCAACCTCGCCCATCCAAGGCAGATATTCAATAGCCTCCTGCATGTCGCGCACGAGAGCTGCATAGATTTCATCGCGGTCAGTCTTTCCTGCATACACGTTAGAGAGGTCACTCTCTGATGTGCCTTCCTTGTAAGGAATGTCACCCCAGCGTCTGACGAGTTCGAAATAAGCAATTGAGCGAAGGGTGAGAGCCTCGCCGAGAAAACGCTTCATAGTGACGTTGCCGCTGTTGAAGGCTTCTGAGTTGCGTATTCCCTCCACGGCTGTTGCTGCTCTCTCTGCCATCGTGAAGATGTATCCCCACTGCACAGTGTGGTTATACCAGTCGCTGTAATAGTTGGCGGCACCCGTGTCGCTCGTAAGCTCCTTTGAGGGGTCGCTGTTGTAGCCGCTTGCCAACTCTATGTCTGACACACCCTGCCAGTTCACCGACATCTTCTGTCCATAGACGTAAGTATTGGCAAGGTAGCTGTATATTCCCATGATGGCAGAGCGTGCCATGCCTTCGTTCTCGAAAATCACCTGCGATGTCTGCTCCGAAGGCGACTCCGTGTCGAGGAAATCGCTGCATGAGCTCATGACTAATGTCGATGTTGCGCAACTCGCAAGTATCATTGCATGATATATTGTTTTCTTCATTGTTGTTTGCCTTTTTATATATTAACTTTGAAAGTATCAGAATGTCAGGTTCAGACCTACGAGGAATGACCTCGACTTTGGATATGCTGAACGGTCGTAGCCCATGACCAAGTTTTTTGATTATTGCTGTCCGGTAAAACTTTTATGCGCAAACAAAATTAGGGCTGACACTTC
>JBJEKR010000053.1:0-4270 GCA_051878735.1 Prevotella sp.
AGGCGTTGGTTTATCCAATTGTCGGAGTAGCCAAGACGCTTGTAGTCCATCATGGCCTGCTGGATACTCAGTTCCGGGTCTTGTATCTGGTCGATGCGCTCTGCCGCCACATGAGCCATCCACTGTTTGATTGGCTCTGCCTTGGGAGAAGGAACTGACTGGATGATACGGAAAAGTTGTTCTGTATCAGCAACATCGGTTTTATAACTCTTACCATCAGAAGAACGCAACTTCAGTTGGTTACAATTTGTAACCGACTCATTACCCTCTTTTTTCAGTCTGTGCTTCAGCACTTTCCAGTAGTTTCGGGCGTGTTCAGTGTCCGGCTGGTCAGTAAGTGCTCCCACCACATCAACAATGGAGAAGTACCACTTCTCTTGTTCATCGTCCCACACGGTACGAATCTTCCTGTCTTCAAACAGTTTTGGTATTTGGCTTTGCCCTCTTCCTCCTCGCTCGGGATAGCCGGAGCAAGCTCCGCTCTCCTCTCGCTCGTTCGTCAGTTCACGTTTTGTCATACGGGTATCAGTTTTTGTTTTTAATTCTGTTTTGCAAATCCTCAAGCCATTTCAGGTCTTCTGCATCAGCCATTTCCGCTTCAATCTTTTTTCGCTTATTGTCGAATTTGTCATAAACCATTCTGGCATATTTTTCCATCTCGCTGTTTGATATGCTTCCATTTCCTTTAAGGATGTCATATCCTTGGAAAGACAGCAGGCTGTCCACATTCCCTCTCCAGAAATCAAGAGTCAGACATTTACGTTCTTTTACTCTCAACTCTGCCGATTCAAGAAAAAGCATTACAAGCCTGTTCAGCTTGTCTATTTCATCCTCATAAAGATAATTCTTGGCAACGATAATATCCCCTTTACGAACGATATTCCCCTTCCACGACGTAAGACCCATATTCGGCTTGGAAGCATCTGCACGTAAAGACACTATTTCAGCCGCCGTATTATGAGTTACGGCATACAGCAACTTGTTTTGCGTTTCAGCAAAAAACATCTGCGTGGCTTTCTCCTTCGTTTCGTAATCGCTGCTCAGTCTGAACAAATCGCGCAGTTTCTGATAAAAGCGCTTTTCGCTCGATCTGATGTCGCGAATCCTTTGCAGAAGTTCATCAAAATAGTCAGGTCGCCCGTCGGGATTCTTAAGTCGCTCATCATCCATGACAAATCCTTTGACAAGGTATTCCGAAAGATGGCGAGTCGCCCACTGGCGAAACTGCACACCCCTGATACCTCGAACACGATAACCTATTGCAAGTATCATTTCCAATGAATAGTAAATGACATTATATGTCTTGCCATCAGAGGCAGTTGTTAAGTATTCCTTAATAACTGAATTTCCATCCAACTCCTTGTCCTTCAGAATATTGGCAATATGACTGCATATATTTGGCACCGAGGTCCCAAAAAGGTCCGAAATTTGGGATTGGTTAAGCCACACCTTGCCGTCACGAGTCATTAATGAAACGTTTGTCTTGCCATCAGGTGTAGAGTAAATGATTATATCGTTTTGTTCTTTTTCCATTTCTTATAAAATTATATTGTTAATATTTCATTCATCCAGTGGTTATCAAGCCTAAGCCCAATATGTTCGTCGTATTGTGCCCTATCGTTAACAACAAAGATGCCTTCTACGACTTCTTCTACGGCTCCGTAACCCAATAGTTTCTTGAAATCCTGTTCATGAATGTTCACACTGTATTGCGACAACTGCCTCATCAGTGAGTAGGTTATTCCATCGGTTTTCATACGTTCAACAAGTTCAAGGCTATCGTCCATATTGACAATAACTGTTTTTCCGGATTCTTCAATAAGACGGAACTCCTTTGTTGCCTCTGCAAAGCACATTTCCATAGGTTTATACAAGAGGGTCTTTATATCTTTACGGTCAAAAGTTTCCTTCCGACAATATAACTGTCTGAAAAACTCTGTCATCGTTTCAGGAGCAAACCAGTCTGTCACATTCACCATATTGAGCCTTGCCTGATTGGCATCCACAATGCTTCCATATAGATTGTGCTCCTTGGACAGACTGAAGACGTATGTTGTCGCCATGTCCAATTTCCCCTCACGATTGCATCTGCCAGCCGCTTGGAGAATGGAGTCGAGTCCGGCTTCCTGCCGATACACTACAGGAAAATCAATGTCCACTCCTGCTTCAATCAGTTGGGTTGCAACAACTCTGATGACTTTTTCGGTATTGTCTGACAGGGCTTTTTTTATCTCCGCAATTACACGAGACACATGCCGAGGGCACATCATTCTTGACAGATGTATGGTCAAACCCTCTTTGGGAAGACGTTCATATATCTCACGTGCGTCATTACGTGTGTTCACTATACATAACACCTTGTCATGACTTGACAATCTCCCGGCTATTTCATCATACGTACTGCCTGCGCTGTCATTCTTGATGCACACTCTTCTTAACTTATCGTAAAGGGCATAATCTTCCGGTATGATTTCTGTGATATTGTCAATGCCGGGGAAAGTCGCCCTTGGATTACACCCTTCTATAATTCCACTTAGTAGGGGTTGGCTCGCTGTAGTAAACAACACTGATATGCCGAACATGTGGTGATATGACTTCAAGGCATCCGCTATGGGCTGTAGAAAATCCGTAGGCAACGTCTGCACCTCGTCGAGTATGATGACGCTATTGGTAATATTATGCAGCTTGCGGCAGTCTGACGGCTTGTTGCTGAACATTGACTCAAACAGTTGCACGTTGGTTGTCACCACAATGGGATAGTCCCAGTTCTCAGTGGCGAGTTTTGCCTTGTGTCGTTTGGTCGTGTCCTTTATAGATTCAGGGTCGAAATTGCTGTGATGTTCCAAAACGGCTTTCTCACCGAAAATATGTTTCAGTATGGAAGCGGTCTGCACAATGATGCTTGTATAAGGGATGGCGATTATTATCCTCTTCATTCCATTATGTACGGCATGCCTCAATGCCCAAACAAGAGAAGACAATGTCTTGCCTCCTCCAGTCGGCACGGTCAGGCTATAGAAACCTTTTTCCACGGCAGACATGCTGACACATCTTTCCTGTACATGTCTTCTTATTGTATTAACCTCCGACTTAGCACTCCCTTTCTGAAGATTATCCATATACTTCTCCAACAAAGGCAAGAGCGACTCCAACTTGACATCATTAATGCGCATCTTGGCAGCAGCTTCGTCCATGAACAATTCCGTATCAAGATAATCGGCATCCACAAGACAGGAAAACAACATCCTTGACAAATGATTGGCATCGGCTGTCATACCTTTGCATCCCTCGATTGGAGAGCATCGGAACGGCAGACGGCAAAGCTGTATATTATCCACACTTTTATTTATTTCTGGCGGTATTTCACCGGTTAAGATCTTCTCGATGTCACAATAGTCGTGCAATCCTGAATGATGCGACATTATCTGATTGCAAAGCAAGCTCTCAAAACCTTTGCCATAAATGTCTTTTGCAAGTATGCCACCCACAAAGGCATGGTTATGCTCCCCGGAACATTGAATCTCCGGCTTATATCCGCTATTCCTCTTTATATAGTCCTGAAAAGCCTTGCGCTCCTTCCCCTTGTCATGAAGCAACCCAAGCACCCTGCCCCAACTGCCCATACCAAACTCGCCAGCAAAACCTTCTGCTAGTTTTGCCACACCCTCAAGATGCTCTTCATTACTTTGTATATGCCAGCAGCCGTTGGTGTCTTTGAAAAGATGAGATACTACATCCATATTTTACTTATTAATGTAAATATAAATGGGATATATGCAACTGCAAATATACGATTTTTATCTATTCCATCCAAATGTTTCGGGGAATTTTTTGTTGTTTATCGTCAATTTGACTGTTAATTGGTTGTTGCAGTTCCAAAGAAAACTATGATGTTGCTTCATTGACTGCTCTTCACAATCACTGTTTCAGAATGTGCAATCTATTATTCTTCTCTTTTCTCACCACCTTCTATCTCTCCTTTGGATATTTGGGCTTCAAATAACCTTTTGGCAGAAAGGGGAGAGACAACATTGCGTCCTGTCTTGGCTTCCAACTGTTCACGCTGAATGATACGGATAAATTGTCCTGTATCAGCAACATCGGTAAACCGAAGCTTTCCGTTTTCGGCGGTTAACTTCAGTTGGTTACAATTTGTAACCGACTCGTTACCCTCTTTCTTCAGTCTGTGTTTCAGCACTTTCATATTCCATATCTATTTAACGCGAGTTCGACGAATTTCACCAACTTGTATTCCCCGGCGCAGCACTGG
>JBJEKR010000054.1:0-4220 GCA_051878735.1 Prevotella sp.
AAAGGGTATACCGGATTTCGAGTCCAGCGCGATCGTTCACTCTGCCAACTCTCCTTCGTCTGTTTTCGGGTGCAAAGTTACAAACTTTTATTGAAACCACCAAATTATTCAAAGGATAATTTTGATAATTTTGCTTTTAACGTCTCAGCGAGCGACTTCCTTATGGCAAGGCGTATCTCGCAGGTGTTGTCAAAAGTCTGGCTTACGATGCGCGGTTGCATGTCCTTTACAATGCGCATCACATCGTTCATCATCGGATAGGTGAAGCTGTAGGTTATCTCCTCTTCAACAAGTCTCGTCTCGACATCGGCATCGGCTATTGCCTCGGCAGCAGCCGTCTTATATGCCACTATCAGTCCACTCGTTCCAAGAAGCACGCCCCCAAAATAGCGTATGACGACGACAAGGATGTTTGTCAGCTCGTTGCTGTTTATCTGTCCAAGTATAGGTTTACCCGCCGTACTGCTCGGTTCTCCATCGTCATTGCCACGAAACTCAGTGCGTTCATGACCGAGCATATATGCCCAGCAGACATGACGTGCATCAAAATACTTCTTCCGATATGCAGCAACGATTTCCTTAACTTCATCGACCGTCTCTACATGATGGGCGAAGGCGAGGAACTTACTTCGCTTTTCAGTGATGTATCCCTCGCCTACCTTTTTTTCCGATATAGTCTTGTAACTATCCAAATTATCCAACTTAATCGCTTAACTTATGAATGATGAGTCCTGAGCGCAACTTTGGCTCAAACCACGTAGCCTTTGGAGGCATGATCTTTCCGCTGTCGGCAATGTCCATAATCTGTTGCATGGAGACAGGATAGAGTGCCAGAGCGGCACGCATCTCACCACTATCGACACGACGCTTCAGCTCGCCAAGACCACGAAGGCCTCCAACAAAGTCAATGCGCTGACTTGAACGCAAATCCTTAATATCGAGAATCTCGTCGAGAATCAGGCGACTTGAGATATCGACATCGAGAACACCTATCGGGTCGCTGTCGTTGAACGTACCAGCCTTTGCCTTCAAGCTATACCAATGAGAGTCAAGATAAAGCGAGAACTCATGTAGTTGCTGTGGCTTATAAATATCTGTACCCTTGTCAGTTACATCAAAGTTATTGGATAAACGCTTCAAGAAGTCCTCTGAAGAAAGGCCGTTGATATCCTTTACGACGCGATTGTAGTCGAGGATGGTAAGCTGAGAAGCCTGGAAACACACAGCCATAAAATAATTGTATTCCTCATTGCCACGATGGTTAGGATTATTCTTGGCCTTCTCCGCACCTACAAGTGCAGCGGCAGCTGAACGATGATGCCCATCGGCAATGTAAAGCGACGGCATCTTGCGGAATTCCTCAGTGATAGTGGCAATGTCCGCATCGTCAGAAACCACCCAAAGCTTATGAGCGAAGCCATCGACAGGAGCGATGAAGTCATATTCAGGCGTTGTGGCAGCATAGCGCATGATGAGAGCGTCAAGCACTGCATTGTCGGGATAAGCGAAGAAGACGGGTTCGATGTTCGCATTGTTTACACGTACATGCTTCATGCGGTCTTCCTCCTTGTCGCGTCGTGTCAGTTCATGCTTCTTTATGGTACCATTGAGATAGTCATCGACAAATGCACCTACAACGAGGCCATACTGTGTCTTGTCGTTCATGGTCTGGGCATAGATGTAATACTGCTCCTTATCGTCTTGCACGAGCCAACCTTTGTTCTGGAATTTTTGAAAATTCTCAGCGGCTTTCTCATAAACGCGCGGATCATATTCACTTGTACCCACAGGGAAGTCGATTTCCGGTTTGATGATGTGGTAGAGACTCTTTTCATTGTCACCAGCCTCCATACGCGCTTCCTCAGAGTCAAGCACGTCGTATGGACGCGACTCCACTTCCTCAACAAACTGCTTAGGAGGACGAATACCCTTGAAAGGTTTTATTGTTGCCATAGTTATAAAGGTTAAAAGTTAGGACAAACAACATTTTAGTTTACTTTGAACTTAGTGCAGCCATCCTTGAAGAAGGCATTTATCTGGCATGCAGCAGCTATGCCGGCATTGATGTTTGCCTCAGCTGTCTGCGCACCCATCTTCTTAGGTGTGCTGAAATAGCGTCCCTCTAACTTTGCGAAGTCGGCATCGGCATCAGGCTTGATGTCGGTCACATACTTAATGTCTGTACGCTCTTCCATCAGCTTCAGCAGCTCCGGCTCGTTGATTACTTCCTTACGAGCGGTATTTACCAACACGGCGCCCTTCTGCATCTTGCCAACCAAAGCGGCATTGATGCTCTGCTTTGTCTCTGGAGTAGCAGGAATATGCAGTGACACGACGTCGCAGGTCTCGAAGAGAGCGTCCTGACAGTCAACAGCCTTTACACCGGCAGCCTCGATAGCCTCCTTAGGACAGAAAGCGTCGTAGGCATAAACCTCCATACCAAATCCGGCAGCTATGCGTGCCACGTTGCGACCTACATTACCAAAGGCGAGTATTCCCAGCTTCTTTCCCTTCAGCTCCGTGCCAGCCTTTCCATTGTAGAAATTGCGTACTGCAAAAACGAGCAAGCCGAAGACAAGCTCTGCCACTGCGTTTGAGTTCTGACCAGGAGTGTTCTCAGCCACTACATTATGCGCTGTGGCTGCTGCAAGGTCGATATTGTCATATCCAGCACCGGCGCGAACGACAATCTTCAAGTTCTTGGCAGCGTCAAGCACCTCTGCATCGACCTTATCAGAACGGATTATCATTGCATCGACATCGGCGACAGCCTCAAGCAGCTGTGACTTCTCCGTATATTTCTCAAGCAATACAAGCTCGTTGCCTGCAGACTCTATTTCCTTCCTTATGCCCTCGACAGCAGCTGCTGCGAATGGCTTTTCTGTTGCTACTAAAACTTTCATACGATTATTATTTTATGTAGTTAACGAAGTAAAAGGAGATAAAATAGAAGAAGTATTCTTCATTTATCTTCCTTTACTTCGAAAACAGTGTTAAATTAGTTCTGAGCCTCAAAATCCTTCATTGCCTGAACAAGAGCGTTAACGCCTTCGATGGTCTGTGCATTGTAGCAACTTGCACGGAAACCACCTACGCTACGATGGCCCTTGACGCCTACCATACCGCGTTCTGTAGCGAAATCGAGGAAAGGCTTCTCCAATTCCTTATACTCATCGTTCATCACGAAGCAGATGTTCATGAGTGAGCGATCCTCCTCAACTACGGTACCACGGAACAGCTTGTTGCGGTCAATCTCTCCATAGACGATTTCAGCACGCTGCTTTGCAAGCTTCTCCATTGCCTCAACGCCACCGTTCTTCTTTATCCAACGGAGGTTTTCAAGCATACAGTAGATAGGAACTACAGGAGGTGTGTTGAACATTGAACCCTTCTCAACGTGTGTACGATAGTCGAGCATCGTAGGAATCTCACGTGGAGCCTTGCCCAAAGCGTCATTCTTAACTATTACGAATGTAACGCCAGCCATTGACAAATTCTTCTGTGCACCACCATAGATGCAGTCATACTTGCTCACGTCGATAGGACGACTCATGATGTCGGACGACATGTCGGCAATGAGACGCACATTGACATCAAGGTCCTTGCGTATTTCTGTTCCATAAATGGTGTTGTTCGTAGTGATATGTAGATAGTCAACATCATCAGGACAAGTCCAACCCTTCGGAATGAAAGTATAGTTGGCATCAGCAGACGATGCCACCTCAACAACCTCACCAAAGAGCTTTGCTTCCTTCATTGCCTTCTTTGCCCATACTCCGGTATTGAGATAAGCAGCCTTCTTTACAAGGAAGTTATATGGTATCATACAGAATTCCAACGAGGCACCACCGCCAAGGAATAATACCGAATAACCCTCTGGAATCTGAAGCAATTCCTTCATGAGAGCCTCAGCCTCGTCAACAACGGGCTGGAAATTCTTTGCACGATGGCTCATCTCCATAAGAGAGAGACCTGAACCCTGAAAATCCAAGCACTGCTTGGCTGTGTTTTCAATCACTTCGCGTGGAAGTATTGATGGGCCTGCGTTAAAGTTGTACTTCTTCATTTTGATTGTCAATTTATTTATTAATGTTTAATGAATAAAAATATATACTAAGTTTTGAAAAACGTCGGCGAAATTACACTTTTTCTATGAATTGGCAAAATTATTTTGCAAAAATATAGCGAAAAGTGCGTTTTATTTGCTATTTGACAAGTTC
>JBJEKR010000055.1:0-4216 GCA_051878735.1 Prevotella sp.
GAGTGATTTCCACCTCAACCCTGTGGCGTATCTCCCCATAAAAGAATGCACCGTAAGTGACATGTATGGAATACATCTCCTCCAGACACATCGCCTGAGCCGCCAGTTGGACTTCATCCACCTCATTCTTCTTTGGCTTTCCATGCTTGTATTCTACAGGTACGGGAATCCAATGCCCGGGATATTTCGGATGCTGAATAGTGTCCGCAATGTCCTCGGAAGGCAGAAGTTCTATTGCATCGCTTATGCCATAGAGGCCCAGTTCATGGGATGCGATACTGACTGAACGCAGGGTGATATGGTCACCACACTTCTGACGATAGAAAGGGTCGTCAACATGCTTGTGCAGCAGTTGGCCCTCAATCGTCAGCCGATTGTCGTCCCACTGCTGCTCAAGATGTATGAGAGCCCATTGCCGGGGACAGAACCTGTAGTGCTGTATCCCCGACAACATCAGCATATCGTCTTCGCTATACATTATTATATTATATAAGCTCCTCTATGGTGACATTTGCGGGCACTGCATCCCTATCTATTGTGACCTTATAGTCGCTAAAGGAACGAGGTGCGCCATCGCATACCTTTTCTATCTTGACCAAGTCAAACAGCTTATTCGCAGGGGCATTGCCCAGCATAGAGTCATGTTTGAAGACAATGAGTCTTTGCGCACTCATCAGTCCGCGGGCAGCCGAACGATCGACATCGAACATGTTTTTTAGAGCCTCCCAGAAAAGTTCAAGGTCCTCTTCAGAGAAACCTGTCTGCTGTGCGAGGTTGGCAGAGATGAAGCCATGACAAACGTAGAGCCCGTAAGGTACTGTTGCCTTGCGGCCCATTGTGCGGTTATCACCACTTTGCTTTTCTGCTTCTTTTTCTGTAGCTACAGCCATACGCGTGATGGAGTGTTCTGCGGTTGCGATGGTGTCAACCGACCTTGCAAATGTCAATTGTATAGCACCTCTTACTTGACCGGCATTCTTTCCAGTTGACATTACAGCTCCGAAAGTACGAATGTCGTAGTAGTTCTTGCACATGAACTGACGGGCAGCCTCAGTCTTATCTTTGGCCGCTTTCACTTCCGAATCATCATGCGCCTTGTCGATCAACGTGTTCAGGACGGCCTTTTCTTTAATGAAAATGTCGTAACCATCTGCTTGACCTTTTGCGATCTGGACATAGTTTCTTACCTTGCGTTTAAGACAGACGTCTGTTACCAGCCCCATGCCTGTTTCTGCATCCACACGTGGGAGATTACCTGCATCGGGGTCTCCGTTAGGGTTTCCATCCTGTACATCAAAGATGTAAACGAAATCAATTCTGTTTTTAAGTTCTGACATAGTTGTATGTTATTAAATAGTTATTATTGTTTCTTACTTGTGAAAAAATCCTGACGCTGATGGTAATACCCTACAAAGAAACGTCCTTGGTCTTGAAGGTCAAGATGAGTTGGGAAACCATTGGCAGACATCTTATCGATAATTTCCTGTTTGAGCTTCTCAAAATAGATTCTTCGTCCTTCATCCAATTTCTCCGAATGGTGTACCGACAGGTTGAGAATAGTGGCAAATACTGACGAAGGAGTAGCACTTGCAGCATTCATGTATCTTTCGCGAATGCTGCTGATATTGTTTGCATCTTCTTGGATCTTATCCAGCACTGCAAACAGGCGACCACACAGGTAGCCTTGGTTGTTGTTGTCTTTGTCTAACATAATCTCTATCTTTTTGTTGTTATTATTTTGTCTATTCAGATATGCCTTGATGATGGCAGCTCTTGTAATGGTGAGTTTCTGTTCTGCCCTTATTCTACGAATACATGCAGAATAAAGCGTGGCAGGATATGGTAAGCCTTGGAAAATGCTCTTCACAACTGCCTCTGGGAGGTTTGGCGTAGCATCCGACATTTTACCTCCAAGGGTGACAGATGAAATGATTTCCCTAATACCCATATACGGTTTCTTGTCTTTGCGGGTGTCATGTATCTCCATGTCACTGAAGTGTTTGAGTATTTTCTCCGCAAAGTCTTTCAATGTTGTTTCTGACCAATATATAACAGCTATGCGAGCGGAATTTGGCGCAAGTCCGAGAATATAGAACTTGTCATCAAGATCTGTTTTCAGTATTCCCGAATAGATTGACTCAAATACCTTTCTCACTTTCATCAGGTTGGCATTAGGGTCATCCTTCACTTCTTCCGAAAAACCAAGGAGTTCAAACAGGCTCTCCTCTGCTTCTATTGATGCTTCACTATTGTTGGAAGCCCAAAAGACAAATGTGCGAGTACCAAGCATAAACTTGTTGCGTGAGCCTCTCTGTAACATCGAGTTCAAGGCTGTTGTATAGGCGAATTCAGCATACTCAGAGATTGGGGCATTGTAAGCCTGTTCCTTTCCATACGAATCAAATCCCATTCCCTTTTGAAATGAAACAACAGGCCCTGTGTCTTTTGTTAATTTAATGGTTGTATGCAGTCTTGCCACTATTCCCTTTATCCCAGAAATAAGACAATATTTTGGCTCCTCATCAGAACTATGATTGAGGATTACATTCCACACATCTTTATCTTCTGCAGCTATTTTGGTTTCTCCTTCTATAAGGAAAGAAATGTTTTTATTAGATTTCTGCATTTCTGACCATAAAGGATCCTTCATGACTACAGGAATATTTGTTTTAAAATTGGCATAAAACTTTTTCATAGCTACAATATTCTTGCTATTTGGAATTAACTCACACAATTCACAAACCATTTTGACAAATGTTTGGTTCTTGTCCTCGCTATTGCCAGTACCGCCAAAAATATACTCCACATTGTCCCACAAGTAATTGGGAACAAATTTTATTCCTGAACGCTTCACTGTTTGCAACACAAGAAAACGAGATGCTTGTTTCTTGTCAATCATTCTGCTTTCTATACGCACAAAGGTGCCATCTTCTTTTATGACAATAAGGAAGCCTATCTCTTTCTCTTCCATACCTTTGGCAGGCAAGTTGCCACACCTGTTATAATAATCATATAAAGCCTTCAGTATCATCGCAATATCTCCTCACTGTTTAATGGTGGAACAATTATCACGCCTTCTTTCATCTCTGCCCTATAGAACATGGCTTGAATGTCTTTAGGATTAGAGAAATCCATGTCATACAGCATAATGCCGAGGTCACGATTGCCACCTTGTTCGGCAGGAAGTGCAGGACATAAGTCATCTTTTTCAGGATCGACAAGACGGTATGATGCAGAGAACTCACGTGTGCCAAGATACGGTTGGGTGAAACACTGTCCTTGTGCTGCCCTGCGCTCAAACATCTGATAGTATTTCATAGGGTTCTCGTCCGCTCCCGGCCTGTGCTTTGTGAAAGCCTCCGTGGGACGGTCGCAGACAGGTATAAACACCAACTTTGCCCATATACGATACTTCACATCTTTGAGAAGAAGGGAATTCTTCTGCTGACGCTTATCCTCTATGTATATTCCCGAGCTTTTGATACTTGCCGTAGCTCCAACCTCATTCCTTCGTACAGAAGTCCACTGGATGGGATTAAGCACCTCAATTTTTGTCACTTGCCATCTCATTGCATATCTTTTGAACAGGATGGCTTCAAATATGGCACGGGCAGCCGACGGTGTAATGACATCATAGCTCACTCGCTCCACTTTCAGTTCCGGTCGGGTGAAGCAAGCATAGTCGCCCCACACCTCCAAGCAGTATTCCTTGTCTGTATATTCCATAATCAATCTTCGTTTGATGGTTCAACTTCATTATCTAACAAACCGCTGTCCCTTTGAGCTTCAAAAAACCTTTTGGCTGAAAGAGGAGAGACGACATTGCGACCTGTCTTGGCTTCCAACTGTTCACGAGCCACCCTTGCCACATCGCCGCCATCGGCAGCACATTGTATATTGTCTTCCAATGTCTGAGGATTCTTTGACTTGGTGATGCTTGTGGTGGAGAGTTCTGCCAGCATGTTCAACACTAATTCCTCATTGGTCATGTTGTCTCGCAGATTCTCTTTTTTCAAGCCCTTGAACTCCTTATATTCCTTTGCCGTTTTCCCTGCCCAATGCTGATAGATGATGTCGGTCAGAGTGGCATACTGTATGCCTTCTTCCACGTTGTGGAGCTTCCATTGGTCGGTCAGGTCTTTGCGTATCTCGATGCTCTTCAGGCGTTGGTTTATCCAATTGTCGGAGTAGCCAAGACGCTTGTAGTCCATCATGG
>JBJEKR010000056.1:0-4211 GCA_051878735.1 Prevotella sp.
CCACAACCTTCTGATCCGTAGTCAGATGCTCTATTCAGTTGAGCTACGGAACCAATCCGTATTTTTGCATTTTCGTTACCATGAGTTGTCGAAAGTGATTCCGGCGGGATTCAAACCCACAACCTTCTGATCCGTAGTCAGATGCTCTATTCAGTTGAGCTACGGAACCTTCGATTGGCCCTCATTTCTGAAATGCGGTGCAAAGGTACGCATTTTCTGCGAAACCACCAAATCTTTTTGTCTTTTTTTTAAACGAGAGGCGAAAAAAGTCCAAATCAGCAAAGAATCAGACCTTTTCCGCCCCACATTTTCACTATGGGCAGTGCAGTAATCCCTACCCTATATCTCCTTTCATTAGGTTTCTTAATCCTTTATCAGCTCCACCGAACGCTTTAGGAACGCATCGAGTGCGGCACCCTTCAACATTCCGTTCTGAAGCAAGGCGAGGTCGATTAGTTGATGAACGATGCCGTTGCCCTTGGCATAGTTGGCTATGATGTCGCGCTTCTTGTTCTTCTGCTCGTCTATTGCCTTCTGAGTGTTGCTGAGGTCGTCCTTCTCCTCCTGTGTTATTTCCTCCGGCTTCTTCTTGTCCTGAATCTGACGGAGTGCGGCAAGGCGTGCCTCCTGTCCCTTCAGCTCGCTCAGTATTGGCTGCAGAGCATCGGTGGTGTTTGCCTCGCAGTCGGAAAGCACGCGCTTTACGAGTGGATGGTCGCTGTTGAGCACAAGGCTGTAGCTGTCGGGCATCTGTGCATAGAAGCCCATTCCCTGCTGGAAGCGGCTCATGTCCTTCATGCGGCGCATATACTCGCTCTGCGTGATTATCACTGGCTGCTGCTGTTCACCCATTGCCTCAACGTCAACATAAATCTCTGCCTTGTCGAGCTTTGGCAGCTGCGATTTGAACACCTCGCTCAGGTTGTCGCGCTGCTCTCCTGCCAGTGTTTCCTTCTTCTCGTCCTTCTGCGGAATAAGCCTCTCGATGATGTCGGCATCAACGCGAGTGAAGCGGCTCTTCTCAAATTTCTGCTCAAACATCGATACTGTGGGCGTGTCGAGCTGTCCGTCGAAGAGAAGCACGCTGTAGCCCTTTGCCTTTGCTGACTCTATGTAGGAATACTGCTCCTCGGCGTTGGTAGCGTAGAGATATACGAGCTGGTCGTCCTTGTCTGTCTGCTGCTCCTTGATTAACGTGCGATACTCTTCGTAGGTGAAGAACTTGCCGTCAACGTCCTTGAACAGGGCGAAGTCCTTTGCACGGTCGTAGAACGTCTCGTCGCTCAACATTCCGTAGTTGATGAACAGCTTCAGGTCGTCCCACTTCTCCTCAAATCCCTTGCGGTCTTCCTTGAACAAGCTCTGCAGGCGGTCGCTCACCTTCTTGGTGATGTAAGTCGAAATCTTCTTCACGTCGCGGTCGCTCTGCAGATAGGAACGGCTAACGTTCAGCGGTATGTCGGGCGAGTCGATTACGCCGTGGAGCAGAGTAAGGAACTCTGGCACGATGCCTTCCACCTGATCGGTCACGAACACCTGGTTGCTGTAGAGCTGAATCTTGTTGCGTTGCAGGTCGATGTTCGACTTGATGCGTGGGAAGTAGAGAATACCTGTGAGGTTGAACGGATAATCAACGTTGAGGTGAATCCAGAACATCGGCTCGTCGTGCATTGGATAGAGCGTGCGGTAGAAGCTCTTGTAGTCGTCTTCCTTCAGCGTGCTTGGAGTCTTTGTCCACAGCGGCTCCACATTGTTTATGATGTTGTCCTCCTCGGTTTCCTGCTGCTTTCCGTCCTTCCACTCGGTCTTTTTGCCGAAAGCCACAGGCACGGCCATAAACTTGCAGTACTTGTTCAGCAATCCCTCGATGGTAGCCTTTTCGAGATATTCGCTACAATCGTCTGAGATGTGGAGAATGATGTCGGAACCTCGATCATTCCTCTCTGCGTCGTCAATCTCGTATGAAGGGCTACCGTCGCAGCTCCACTTCACTGCCTTTGCACCGTCGCGATAGCTGCGTGTGACGATTTCCACGCTGTCGCTCACCATGAACGACGAGTAGAAGCCAAGGCCGAAGTGTCCGATGATGTTGTTGGCGTTATCCTTATACTTCTCAAGGAAGTCGTTCACGCCCGAGAAGGCAATCTGATTGATGTACTTGTCAATCTCCTCTTCGGTCATACCTATTCCGCGGTCGCTGATGGTGATGGTCTTGGCATCCTTGTCAACGGCAATCTTCACGGTGAGGTCGCCCAATTCTCCCTTAAACTCGCCTCTTTCGGCAAGTGTCTTCATCTTCTGCGTTGCGTCAACGGCATTTGACACCATTTCACGCAAGAAAATCTCATGGTCAGAATACAAGAACTTTTTTATCACGGGGAAGATGTTTTCTGTCGTAACCCCAATATTTCCTTTTTGCATAATTATTGTTTTGTTTTATTTATAATTTATTTTTCGCATTTACTCAACTTCTTGGAGTTCAAGACTTTTGTCTTTTCGCTTCCTTAGTGCGAGTTTCAAGGCTCGAACATAAG
The DNA here is from genome assembly GCA_051878735.1 of Prevotella sp. Classification (GTDB taxonomy): domain Bacteria; phylum Bacteroidota; class Bacteroidia; order Bacteroidales; family Bacteroidaceae; genus Prevotella. Next base: position 2,535 of record JBJEKR010000056.1, read on the forward strand.
GGACACCCAAGGAGGGGTGAAGTTGAATTGATAACATTTTATTTTCTCTACACGCCAACCTACAAATACCGTGCCAAACTAAAAAAGTCAGTCATTTTGTCAGTCACTATAAGTTTTTTTGTTTTTTTTGCAAAAAAAACAGTTAAAATGCCTTGCCCATGAAAATAAAGTATTATCTTTGCAGCCGATAAATTATCGAAATGAGAAAAGATATACACTGATATTAAGCTATAAATAGAAAGAATAATGCAATTCAATAGGTGTCTTTTTAAGGTAATGAAGCCCCAGAAAGAGTAGTGATACTGAATTCTGGGGCTATTTTTATGTCAACGTCCAACCTGTCGATTTGTCAGATGCCGTTAAATATCCCTATGCACTACGCTGCCGCTTGCCTGATGCGTGGCGAGAATAAGCAGCTCGGCAATCTGCACATGAGCGGGTGCGTTGGCGGCATAGAAGGCGGCATCGGCAATGTCAGCTCCCGTAAGGGGCTTGATTCCCTTATAGACATTGTCGGCACGCTCGTTGTCGCCGTGAAAGCGAACGTTGCTGAAGCATGTCTCTACAAGCCCTGGCTTAATGTTTGTCACGCGCACCGCCGTATGCGCAAGGTCGATGCGCAAGCCGTCGGAAATGGTCTTCACTGCAGCCTTGGTAGCGCAATAAACGTTACCGCCGGCGTAGGCAGCATCACCGGCCACCGAGCCGATGTTTATCACGTGCCCCTTGTTGCGCTCCACCATTCCGGGAACGACAAGGCGCGTCATCGTCAGCAGCCCCTTGATGTTGGTGTCTATCATCGTCTCCCAGTCGTCCATGTCGCCTTCATACTCCGGCTCAAGGCCGAGGGCAAGGCCGGCATTGTTTATCAGCACGTCAACATCACGCCATTCCTCCGGTATCGACTCCACTGCCTTGCGAGTTGCCTGACGGTCGCGAACGTCGAACCGCAGGGTCAGCACCTTTGTGCCGTTGCCTGTAAGCTCCGCCTCAATACTGTCAAGCTTCTCACCATTACGTCCTGTCATGATGATGTCATAGCCTTCCGCTGCAAACTTCCGTGCACAAGCCTCACCTATTCCGCTTGTAGCACCTGTAATCAATGCTATCTTCTTCATAATTCGCAATTTTTTGTGGTGCAAAAGTACAACAAACATAGTTAACGACCAAATTTTTACAGCATTTTTTCACCTTAACCAAAGCACATCACTCAATTTCCACACTCCCAGCACCTCAAAAAGAATCCCCTTCCCTCTTCTATCGCTTCACCCAAGTGTTCGTCACCTCGTCAAAGTCGATGTATCCGCGCGTCTTCCACGTTCGCAGCGTACTCTTGCCGTCGCCGCTCCTACTTTGGCTCTTGCGCAACTGTATGAATTCTTCGTAGGTGAACTCGTCGGGCAGGAGGTTGAGCAGGTTCTGAGGTCCTGAGTGCTGCTGACGCTCCTCCAAACCTACGCGACGCTGCCCCCAGCGCGCACTGTCCCATCCGTAGCGCACCAAAACGCCCACGGTGTCGTTCCTTCCATTGCCCACGCGGTTCAACAGCTCTATCTCGTCAACCTTCGTGATGACACGCTTGCCGCCATTGTTCTCGGCGTCTATGAGTGCCTGCGACAATGACTGGGAGTGTGGGCGTCCCGCCCGCACCTTGACGTATAAGTAGTTGGTCAAGCG
>JBJEKR010000057.1:0-4195 GCA_051878735.1 Prevotella sp.
TGGCTAATCCGATTTTATTTCTTACCTTTGCAGCAATAAGAAAAGGACATTAACTATGAGTATAACGACATTGATAACCATTGCTGGCATACGCCACAGCAAGAAAATCGTTGGCGAGACAAAGGAGGAAAGGGACGAGGCGTCTCGAAGGTTTCTCGAAGGCATCCCGAAGGGTGAGCGAGTGATGCTGATAGCCGACCCCAGCAATCCAAAGGACGCTAACGCCGTTGCCGCACAGGTGGAGGATGGCACTTACGGATGGGTTGGCAGAGGTTGTCTGCCCATTGTGCGCCCCCTGCTGAAGAACAACAAGCTGGCAACGAAGTTTTTCTGTTTCGACAACCATGTCACCTATTATGTGGCAGTGGAATCCGACAAGCCCCTTGAGCCTGTTTGGGAGAACAGCTATTCTACTGACAATTGTCCGCTCCCACGAGGAATTTGCGTCAACATACATGAAAGCGAGATGAACGTATGCGCAAAAGAAGATGAGTTTGTCCGACTGAGAGACGAGATAGACGCTGCACCATGCTCCGAACTGAACGACGACTCGCAACTGGTAAAGGATTTCCTCAGCTGTGCGGAATTCCTGATTGAGAATTTCGGTCATTCGCTTGCGCGAGAGACGTTGTTTGCCATGACTGCCGTTGGCAACACGCTGAGAAAGTATGCCTACGACGGACAGACGCAGTGGGGGAAAGACAAGCTAAGGGAGCTGCTTGAGCTGTCTGACAAAAAGAATGGCGACTTGGCGCGCGACTCGGGGTTTGCCATATTCCAAGAGATGTGGGGAAACGCCTTGGGCGACGAGGATATGATAAATAATTATGAGGATCGTGTGACCAAATGCCCCATCAGCAAGATGAAGGTAAAGGACAGGAAGGAACGTGCCGAAGAATTGATGGAATGGATAAAGGGAATAACCAACGAATACGACCTGTATCAGTCGTTCAGGAGCGGCGATTTTAAACGGTTGGCAACCCAACTTAACTATGCCTCCCTCTCGCGCACCGACTTATATAAGGTGATTACCGCCTATGCCTTGGTGGAGAAGCTGGAGGAGAAAAAGAAGAATGTGAGTAAGAAAGATAAAAGAAGCACTCATAAGAAAAACCTTTTCAAGGGCATGAGCGAGGAGCAGAAAGAGGAAATGAAAAGGAAATTTAAAGAGAAGGTTGACAATGAGAAGATAGAGTATGTTCTCGATTGCAATAAAGACAACCCGCTTGTTATTGCAGCCTTACAGTATCTCAACTACGATTGCAAGCTGAAGGGCAAGTATTATGCAACTGAGGTAGTGCCATTCATCATGGAAGCTTTGAACATCAAAGAGAAGGACCTTGGACTGCTACCTAAATCTATTTCAAATGTTATCAGTGGTATAATAACGATTATTAATTGAACTTTCCCCAGCACACGCGCCCAGAAACACACAAAAAAGCAGCATATTCAAATAGCATATAATAGCATATTATTAGCATAAAAGCATACGAGGAAAAGCAGAAAAAAAAAGGTAACTTTGCGGCAGAATTTTTAAATATAAAAACAATGAGTACCTTTTTTATTAAAAAGATGCAAAGTCACAAGACGATGCACCTTGTAAAGAGCCGCGAAGAATATCTTCGCCTGAGAGACGGCGGCAATCAGATTGCCAACGTCAGAAAAGCCAGAAATGGCAACAAAAAAGCCAAGGAAGATCTTGTGCAGATGAACTACTCGTGTCTTCCTGCAGAAGGAGGGGTTCTGAAGGGAGCCAAGGAGCAGTCGAACTCCGTATGCATGGACCTCGACCTCGACCCCAAGAGCCCCGACTACGACCGGCTGATGGCTGAACTGCCCGAGAAGGTAATCGGCATGAAGGACGAACTCGGCCTTCTGATGCTCGAACGCTCTGCCACCAAGGGATTCCACATGGTGTTCCGCCGAAGGACGGAAATGAGCCAGGAGGAGAACCTCGAGTGGGCAAGCCGAAAAATCGGAGTGGAGTTCGACAAGGGAGCGAAGGACATCACCCGCGTGTTCTTCACCACCACCGCAAGCTCCGAGGATTTGCTCTACCTCAACGACGACCTCTTCACCCTCGACAACACCGCCGAGCAAAAGTCCGCCGAACACCAGTGCAGTGGGTGTAAGCCCACTGTCTCCCCTTCGTCTCAGCCAGCTCCCCCCTCGCCTCAGCCAGCTCTCGCCGCCGCCCTTTCTACCGAAGGCAGCTTGGGCTTCACTTTCCAGCAGTTCATCGACAAGTATTTCGACCTCTTCAACGGCGGCAAGAAGCCCACTGAGGGCAACCGCAACACGCTGACGTTCCAACTGGCACAGGCAATGAGCTGCCTCGTGAACTACGACAAGGAGCGGCTGCTCGCCATCGTTCCACGCTACGACGGGCTGCCCGAAGATGAGTGGCGCACGACGGTGACCAACGCACTACAGAAGAGGTGGAAAACCATGCCGCGACAGACACGACAGGTGCTAAAGGCACTGAGCAAAGAAGGCTTGATAAGCGCACTGGGAGGCTCGGAGCAGCTGCCTCCCGAAATGCCGAAGAAGCTGCCGCCAGTGCTGAAACTGCTGACGAGCAAAGTGCCTGAGCCTTACAAGGCTTGCGTGGCAGAGGGAGTGTTCCCTGCACTCGCCGCTCACCTGCACAACGTGAAATTCAGCTACGTTGACAATAGCCCGCGCGAAGCAACGCTCATGGCACTGCTCATTGCACCAATGTCAACAGGAAAAAGCTCTGTCAACATGCCTATAAAAAAGGTGATGGCTGACATCGAGGCGAGCGACGCTGTCAGCCGCGAGAGGGAAATGGAGTGGAAGCGCAAGAACCCCTCGTCGAAGAACAAGGCACGCGACCCTCGACCTGAGGACATTTGCATTCAGGTGCTCTGCTCCGACCTCACCAACGCCGCCTTCAACCAGCGAATGTTGGACGCACACCGCTGCGGCTGCCGCTATCTCTTCCTAAAGACCGACGAGCTCGACTCGATGAAGAACATCACCTCGCAGCGCAACATGCAGCAGTTCTCGGTGGTGGTCAGAAACGCCTTCGACAATGCCGAACACGGACAGGAGCGCGTGGGAGCCGACTCTGTCACGGGAAAGGCTCCGCTGCGATTCAACTTCCACACCTCGGCAACTCCATCCGTGGCGCAAAGGCTGCTCAAAGGCTCGTCGATTGACGGAACGCTCTCGCGACTGTCCGTATCAACCATCATCAAGCAGCAGACAATGGGCGGCATCCCGAAATACGGCATCTACGACGACAAGTTCGACTCCGACCTGAAGCCCTTCATCAACAAGCTGAACACTGCCAGCGGATTTTATGAGTGCAAGCAGCTCAACACGCTGATAGAGAAGCTGATAGCGGAAAACGAGGATCAGGCACTGCTTTACGAATCAAAGGGCTACGAACTGCTCTCGCGCCGCGCCTGCGTCATTGCCTTCTCAAAGGGAATGGTGCTATACATACTCAGCGGCTGCCAATGGTCGAAGGAGATTGCCGACTATGTGCGCTGGTCGCTGCGCTACGACCTTTGGTGCAAGATGAAGTTCTTCGGCTCAATATTCGAGGAGGAACTGGACAGGGAAAACCAGTCGATGAACAACGGAGTGGTGAACCTCTTCGACCTTCTGCCCGACACTTTTTCGCGCGAGGATTACCAAAGGATAAGAATGGCGCAGGGCAAGACGACCGACGGAATGAGCACACTGCGGCAATGGCAGTATCGCAAGCACCTTGAGTACGACGAGATTGCCAAGGTCTATGTGAAGACGAAGCATCGCACCGCTTAGCCGCGAAAGCGTTACAGCGTTACAGCGTTACAAGCGTTACAAGCGTTACAGGCGTTACAGCCTTTTTCCCTCTCCCCCCTTGCATCACAATAAGTCAAGAGTGGGAGAGGGGTGAATAAAAAACTGTAAAATGAACAATCTGTGCCCTTTTATGCCCTAAGAATATTCCAAAAAGCATATTTATAATGTTAATATGCTTATTGAAAAATAAAATTGGTTAAAAAGTTTTTTTATTTAGAATATATTACTTACCTTTGCGGCACTAAAAAAAGAATGTAGCAAAATATATGATACTTGCTATAAGCAGAGCTGAGCGTTTTTCACCCAACTCAGTGGAGAAGGACGCCAAGATACTCGACTGCTTGTGCAAAGAACTAATGCACTACGGTTATGGCGTTGA
>JBJEKR010000058.1:0-4150 GCA_051878735.1 Prevotella sp.
TTCTTAATTCTTAATTCTTAATTTTTAATTCTTAATTTTTTTAACCTTCCTTTAGAACGTCATTCTCACCATGAAGCGTATGCCGTCCTTGTGCACTCCAGGATAGTCGTTGTAGTTGAGTCGGCGCACGTATTCCACATGTATGAGCTTGAAGATGTTGTGTATTCCGAGGGAAAGCTCATAATAAGGCTTCTTCGAATCCATGACATGACAACCTGTTGGGAACATCATCACGACGTCGCTCTGTGCGTTCTGCTCAAGATACGGATTGTTCTTGTCAGACAGCGCGCCCCAGAGGCAACGGAAGCCGATGTACTCACGCCACTTCAACTTCTTCAACAGCGGTATGCGGTTGAATATCTTGCCGTTGAAATCCCACGAGACATACAGGGATGCAAATCGGTCGTTGAGGAACTCCATGTTGTCAATCAGCTCGAAGGTCTCGTCCTGAATGATGTAGCTGAGGTTTGTCTCAGGCATGATAAGCAGCGGATAAGGCACTTGATTCCACTGTATTCCACCCTTCAGGTAGCAGTCAATCTTTCCCCACGAGTTCATCCAGAAACGCTTGTAGATGTTTGCCTCGGTGTAATTGTAGCGATAGTCGCCACCAAGGAATCCCTTAACTCCCAGCGTGTGGCCAATGGAGAATACAGGCGCGTCGAGGTTAATCTTCAGTCGTCGCTGCTTGGTGTTGATGAATGTCTCGCCAGGGGCAAAGCGCAGCTCGACATGGAACTCCGACGTGCGGAACTTCCTCGAAAGTGTGCGTTTCGCCTCAAACAAGTCTGTCTCAGGCACATCGTTCCATGAGGCAGAGGCGGCGGTGTATTGCTTCATTGGAATGAAGAAAAGGTCGCTCGCTCCCTCGTTTTCCTCTGCCTTGAATCCTATGGTTGTCTTGAATCCCCAATCTTCCTCGCGTTCGAATGTCACCTCCTGACGGTTGTAGAACATCATCTTGTCCACCTTGCTCCACTTGAACGAGGTGAATACGTTGTCCTTGTCGGTCTTCATGAATTTGTCCGACGGAGCCATGATGTCGTAGGTCGATGACAGGGTGAGCGTTCGTTTCGGGAACTCTCGCGGCAGATACTCCTTCTTGTTGAACGAATATATGAGGTCGGCCTTGTAGTAGTTCTTCTTGCTGTCCCAACCACGAGCGAAATATCCCGAGCCGAACCAGTTGGGGTTCAGCTTGGCAGTCGTCTGTGCCGAGACGCGTGTGCGCAATCCATCGACAGGATTGCTCGTCAGCATGGTGTTGATAGGTCCTATATCCACCTTGCTTGGATTTCCCGTTTCCACGAAGTTCTCGATGAAGGCCTTAAGACCAAAAATGATGTACTTGAAGCCCTTTATCTGTTCAAGATTATGCACGAAGGCGTCCATCTTGCTCTCGCTCTTCGTCAGCGACACCTGTCGATACTTGTTCCAGAAGGCTTCGTCGCGCATCAGTGCGTCGGCCTCCTTTACTTCCTTCGCCTTTCCCTTGAAGAGTTGTTTTGGCAGCTCGTCGAAGGCATAGTCGGTCAGACGTGTGTTCCTTATCACCAAGCACCTCTGCATGAAGCTTGCGAACTTCATCTCGGCAATCATGTCATCGACGCTGAGCACCCACGTGCTATCAGGCAGCATGGTAAACTCCTGCTTCACCTGCAGGTTCTCCACGAAGTTCACGTCACTTCGCTTTGGAATGGTCAGCTCGCATCGCTTCACCTGATACGACGAGTCGGCGAGAATGTAGATGTCGCCACGGAATCCGAAGTCCTGTTGGTTGTTGGGCATGAAGTGAAGGTGGAAACACTTGTCGCGATCAACATACAGCGTGTCCATGATGTAATATCGGTAGAAACCGATGGCATCCTTTCCGATGGGCGAGGTAAACGGATATTGCAGCAGTCGCACTTGGTCGTCGTAGATGTTCACGTCGGTAAACACGTCCTTGAGCGTCGTCGTCACGATGTCGCCCGTTTGCAGCAGGTCGTTCACTCCCGTCGAGTTCTGTCCCTTCACGATGCTCTTCTCGCTGTGCGGATTCTTTCTGTAAATTTTCTGCGTCACCGTCTCATCCACGGAAACTGGCAGTATGAGCTTATTGTTGTACTCGCACCTTTCCACTTGGTCGAGAAGCCACGGTTTGTTCTTGAACTTAGGTTCCTCAAGGCTTTGTGGCGTTATGTCGTTGATGGCGAGTGTTATTTTCTGATATTTGTTGTATTGATAGAAGTCGCGATTGTCGAGGTCAGTGCGTTTTTTTGCGGCAATGACCTTTTTCATCAGCTCCACGGCAGGGTTGTTCTTTCTGCTGTATCGAGCCTTCTTCGACTTTATGGTCACCTCCTTCAGTGTCTTTGTGTCAGGCTTCAGCTTGACGTTGAATGTGTTTTTCGTATTAGCTGTTATGGTCATGGTTTTCGACACGTATCCTATTGCGCTGAATGTGAGAACCCAGCCGTTGTGCCGTGCAATGCGGAAATGTCCGTTGATGTTTGAGGCAACGGCAACGCCATGACCACGATAGATGGCACTCGCATAAGGTATCGAGTCGCCCGTCTCATCGTCGATGATGTATCCTGACAGCTGTGCATGCAATGGCAATGCCACGAGCATCAGGACTATTAATATGAGTGTTATTCTGAATGCTTTCATCTATTTAAATGAAGAGTGAAAAGTGAAGAGTGAAGAATGAAGAGTGACGAGTGAAGAATGAAGAGTGATGAATTCTTTGCAAACGAGAGCAGAGCCAATCTTGCTTGAGCAATGCCGAGTGCCGCTAAAGAATTCATCATTCTTCATTATTTCATTCTTCTCTTAATCTATCTCTTCGTCAGCCTCATAGCCGCCCATCTCGCGGATGGCGTTCTTCAGCATGGTGTACTGCTGATAGAGGTTGTTCACTGCCTCTTCGCCCTGCGTGTAGTCGTGCATTGGGGCTTTGAGGAAGAAGCTGAGGAAGCGTTGTGTTCCGTAACGTCCTGCACGTGCAGCGAGGTCGCTCAGCAGAGTGAGGTCGAGCAGCAGTGGAGCGGCAAGGATTGAGTCGCGGCAGAGGAAGTTAATCTTTATCTGCATAGGATAGCCCATCCAGCCGAAGATGTCGATGTTGTCCCATCCCTCCTTGTTGTCGTTGCGAGGTGGATAGTAGTTGATGCGCACCTTGTGGTAGTACTGTGTGTCCTCGTCGTTGCCGTGGCCGTAGAGGTCGGGTTGTACGTCTGGCTTCAGGATTGTCTCCAGTGTCGAGAGCTTGCTGACTTCCTTGGTGTGGAAGTTTGCCGGCTCGTCGAGAACAAGGCCGTCGCGGTTTCCGAGAATGTTTGTCGAGAACCAACCTGAAAGTCCGAGGCAGCGTGTGCCGATGATAGGAGCGAAGCCGCTCTTCACCAGTGTCTGACCTGTCTTGAAGTCCTTGCCGGCGATAGGCATCTTTGTCTTCTCTGCGAGTTCCCACATAGCAGGGATATCCACTGTGGTGTTGGGAGCGCCCATGATGAATGGTGCACCCTCGACGAGTGCGGCATAAGCGTAGCACATTGAAGGAGCGATGTGCTCGCGGTCGTCAGCCTTCATTGCTGCCTCAAGGTCAGCAAGGTGGTAGTGAATCTTCTCCTCTACAGGAACATAGATTTCGGTAGAAGCTGCCCAAATGACCACGATGCGTGCGCATCCGTTCTTCTCCTTGAAGTCGCGTATGTCCTGACGCAGAGCCTCAACCATCTCCCAGCGTGTCTTGCAGTCCTTGACGTTGTCGCCGTCGAGACGCTTGGCATAGTTCTTGTCGAAGGCAGCCTTCATTGGCTTTATTGCCTCCAGCTCGTCCTTCACAGGGTTGATATCCTTCTCCTTCAGCACTTCTGCGTACATGGCTGCCTGATAGGCGTTCTGTGGATATACGTCCCATGTTCCGAACACGATGTCGTCAAGCTTTGCCAGTGGCACGATGTCACTGTAATGGAGATATTTCTTGTCGGCTCCACGGCCAATACGAATTTTGTCGTACTGTGTCATTGAACCAACAGGCTTTGCAAGTCCACGGCGAGCCATGAACACACCTGTCATGAAAGTTGTTGCCACTGCTCCGCAACCAACAACCATAATTCCTAATTTGCCATCTGCTGGCTTAACATTAGATTGCTTCATTACGTCT
>JBJEKR010000059.1:0-17886 GCA_051878735.1 Prevotella sp.
CTGTTGTCCGTTCCACGTACCGAGGCTCTCGCATTGCCCAATTCGATCGAACAGACAACGTCAGAGCCCACGCCGATATGAACTATATACGTATTCCCTAAGAGACCTATATAAACATCAGAAGTTGCACCCCTGAAAGGGTACAATCCATGCTTACAAGGTCTCACGGGAGAATGATATAAATCACACCCGGGACATCTACCGTTGCTACATTCGAGATCGAATTTGAAATTTGCGAGATTTCCGGTACGTCTCAAACACAGCGTCGAGTAAACGCCTTATTATGTCTTGGACTATTCAACCCACCCTACACCCGCTTAAAGCTTCGTCACGATGTGACTACGCCATATACGGCTCGGCGTAGGCCATCCTGCATGTTGCCATGAAAGAACACGTCTGACGGTGACAACTAATAAGCAAGACAATATAGTCCGCTGCAAAGGTACGAATAAAAGTTCAATCGCAAGCTTTTATTCCAAAGTAAATTCATGCAAACAAAAAAAATTAACCGACATTAACACGACAACTGGGAAATCATCACATTTTGTTGTAACGAATGTAACTCAAACTTTAACAAAAGTACACCGCACAAAGAAGTTAAATTCGTGTTAAAAGCATTATAAATACATCTATCTCCAAATTCTTTTACTTATCTTTGCATTTAAATATGAGCATTGATTTATTGAATCTCCTATCGGCTTATGTCAAGAAAAAAAAGATTGCGATGTCTGTCATGCGGTTATGAGATAGACCTGTATGAAGGCCGCGGGCTGTTTCAGCAACAGATAATACCTATGGAGTGTTGCAACTGCCACACAGTACAGAACATTGTTGTTGGGGGAATAATTGGCGAGGTGGCTCCTTCGTTCAACAGTGAGGCAGGACGATTGTGTCCTCAATGCAGCAGCATGAACATACGCAGATGGAATATGCACAGCTGTCCCAAATGCGGCGAAGAAATGAAAACTGTGGGAAAAGACGATTTTTGGACATAAACGACGGATAATAATTATATAACATGGAAAGAAAAATATTATTTCTTGCGATGATGATGACATTCATCACGGCACTTGGACAGCAGAAGGTATATGACGATTCCATCGATCCTTTTGCCCAAATAGAGCAAGCTGTGAAAAAAGCACAGACGGAAAACAAGTTGGTTATATGTCAGCTTGGAGGCAATTGGTGTCCGTGGTGCATAAAGTTTGCACAGTTCATTACTGAAGACCAGGAGATTGACAAGATTGTTAACGACAACTTCGTTTACATCCATGTCAACTACAAGTCGCGCAACGACGAACTTTCAAAAAAGGTCAGCAAACGACTTGGAAATGCAGGGCGTTTCGGATTTCCTGTTCTTGTCATTCTAAAAGCCGACGGTTCGGTTTTGCATATTCAGAATTCAGCCTACTTGGAGGAAGGACAAAGCTACAATAAAAAGAAAGTCATGGATTTCTTCAAGAACTGGACTCCCGCTGCTGTAAATGGAGATTAGCACAACATGAAATTGAATATCAACAATTAAAGTATTTTATTATGGAAACAAAGGACAAAGTATTGGCTACAATGAAGGAGGCTGGCCAGCCTCTGAACGCAGGTAAGATTGCAGAACTGAGCGGCCTCGACCGCAAGGAAGTTGATGCAGCAATGAAACAATTGAAGGCAGAAGGCGCTATTGTCTCTCCTGTCCGCTGCAAATGGGCACCAGCAGAGTAGAAACAAAAAAATGATACTGCTGTCTTGAAATCAGTCGGCAGTATCTTTTTTTTTACTATCTAAGTTTCAGCTCTTGTCCTACACGGATGGCATCATCCGGCGACAGGTGATTCATCTTATATAGATATTTCAGACGAATGCCATAGAATTGCGATATGGTGTACAATGATTCGCCAGCACGTACATAATGCAGGCGTCCCTTGTAGTCCTTGGGAGCCTTTTTCGCTTTCTTCTTCAGATAAACTATATCGCCCTCGTTAAGCGTGTCACGCTTATCGCGCTCGTTGTACTTAGCCAACTTACGATAACTTATGCCCACCTCTTTTCCTATTGACTTGAAGGTGTCGCCACGGCGTGCCTTCAGATAATAATTGTTGTTGAACTTGTATATAGGGTGCAACTGACCGTCAACGGCCTTGTCTTTAGCAGCAGAGGCCATGAAGCGGTCATAAGTCTTGGCACGGTCATACTGGTATAGTTTGTAGAGTTCTATCAATTCAATGAGTTTGTCGGCGTAGCGCGGATTTGTGGCATATCCTGCCGCCTTCAATCCACGCGCCCAACCCTTATAGTCCGTAGTCTTTAGACTGAACAGACTGCGGTAGCGTTGACCACTGACAAGGAAGCGAGAGTGGTCTTCATAGCTCTGATAGGCATTGTCGTAGGCGCGAAAGCACTCGTTGCGCGCATCGTCGTCAGCATAGACGGCACGTCCCTGCCATCCATGACACTTGATGCCAAAATGGTTGTTGCCTTTGCGTGCCAGTTCGCTTCTACCGGCTCCCGACTCAAACACACCTTGTGCCAGGGTAATGCTTGCAGGAATGCCGTATTTTTTCATCTGCTCTATGGCAAGATCCTTATATTGGTCGATATACTGCTGATAAGTCGAGTTCCATTTCATCTGCGCTATGGCACCCGTTGCGACAAACAGCATGACGACCAGTGATAGTATTTTTTTCATAATTCCAGTTTAAGGAGTGCAAAAATACTGAAAAAAAGTCAGTATAACGAACTTTTTTATTAATTTTGCAAGAAAATTAGGTTTATTATGGAAGCTAAGACTATTACTACAAAATTATTGGTTGCACAGATGAGCGAACTGCCAACCGACGACGTCGAACTCATTGAGAGAGCCATAGGACAGACAGAAAAGTCTTATTCGCCTTATTCGAAATTCAACGTAGGTGCCGCGATAAGACTTGAAAACGGCGAGATAGTGGTGGGATGCAATCAAGAGAATGCAGCCTTTGGAGTCTCTATTTGTGCCGAGAGGTCGGCATTGTTTGCAGCAGGAGCAAAGTGTCCCTGCGTGCCTGTAACTACCATTGCCATTGCTGCACGAGATGCCGATGGACTACTGCGTGAGCCAATTAGCCCCTGTGGAGTATGCCGTCAGGCAATGGTTGAGACAGAGACACGCTATCAACGCAAACTAAGAATATTGCTCTACGGAACGGAGAAGGTTTACATCGCTGATGGCATAGCTACTCTGATGCCATTGACGTTTACCAATTTTTAATAGCATCCAATGTTGAGAGTGTCGCCACGCAACACTCCATCCCTATTGTAGGTTATGCCCTCAACAGGCATTGCCATACCACGTAATGTAGAAAGAGAATCGAGGTGGAAGTCGTAGTCCTGGCGGCTAATATCCACAAGAAGGAAATGTCTATCGCCCTGAATGGAGTCTTTAGGCGACTCGAAAATGACATTCTGAAAGCGCAAGCTGTCTTCCACAGCGGGAGTGCGAAGGAGACAGTTGGCGAAATGGTAGTCAAACGACAGTGAATCGCCAACGACGACGTCTTCGGCATAGCCCGTGAAGGCAGTGTTTATGCACGTCAACTGACCGCGATTAGGCAATGTCACACCATTCAGAGTGTTGCCGAAACTTATTGCAGCACCACGATCGACACTGAATGGATAAAACTGCGCTACGGTGCAATAGGTCAATTCAAGATTTCCCCCAATCATGGAAATGCAGTCGCCAAGCGTATTGGTGATCTGACAGTTCACAAGACTAATGCGTGAATTCACCGCCCTTAAACCACAGCCATTGCAGTTGTGCAGAGTGGTGTTTGCAAGACGAATACGATAATCTCCCAACTCAGCCGAATCGCAAACTATGGCATCGTCAGTACTGTGAATGTCGGCAAAGGAAATGATGTTGTTGGAAGAAGAAGAATAGAAATGTATGCCACGCCACTGTCCACTAAGACGATCGTAAGGCAAATAGTCGAAAATATGGTCGAGTCGGTCGCCTCGAAGCACTACCTCATCGTTGGCAGCTCCCTCCACGACCAGCCTTCCATAGACATCAATCCCCGATTGAGGATGAAAGAAAAGACGTGTCGGTGACTTTATGGTCAACGTCGCACTGCTGTCAACCCTTATCCCTCCATATACGACGATGGGCTTTATTGAAGAGATTGTGGTATCGCGACTGACTGTAAAGTTGCGAAGTTCGATAGCGTCCCAAGTGCATGCACTGAGACATACCCTTTGCTCCACCCCACTCTCAAGCATGAACAGCAGATTGTCCTCCACGCGCTGAGGTTCATCGGCATACGTTGCGAAAGACGTCAATTCGACAAACACACGCAGACTGTCGCCACCACGCAGCTCAAAATCCTGCGCCTGACTGCCGTTGGAGTTGTCAAGATAAACGCCATCTACATTTACCCTGAATCCCGTTTGGTTTCCCTTTTGCAACCTTACCTGACTGATACGTAATCCCTTGTCGCCATTGTTGTAAACCATAAAGGAATAGGTGGACGAAGGGACTCCACTGAAAAGGGTGTCCATTTTCAATGTATCGATGGAAAAGTCCAACAAATCCTGCTTTCCTGTTGAGAAATCATCGTCAGAACAGGAAACCGCCAGCAATGTGGCAAGAGAGAGAAAAAAATAAAAAAGCCGTCTCATCATAATAATGAAACGGCCATTTTATCAAATTATTATACTTAGTCGTGACAAAAACAAGTATTACTTGAAATAACGCTTGTAGAGACCCATGAAGCCAGCGCAGTGACGAGCCTCGTCCTTAGCCATCTCATGAACAGTGTCGTGAGTAGCGTCCATGCCGGCAGCCTTAGCGTTCTTTGCAATGCGGAACTTGTCCTCGCATGCGCCCTTCTCAGCAGCGATACGAGCCTCAAGGTTAGCCTTTGTGTCGCCAAGAACGTCGCCCAGCAACTCAGCGAACTTTGAAGCGTGCTCAGCCTCCTCAAAGGCGTAGCGCTTGTAAGCCTCTGCTACCTCTGGATAGCCCTCGCGGTCAGCCTGACGGCTCATTGCGAGATACATACCTACTTCGGTGCACTCACCATTGAAGTGTGCCTCAAGATCCTTAATCATCTCTTCGTTGGCACCTTCCTTGCGGGCTGCGCCAAGCACATGAACAGTGGCGAAATTAGCCTCGCCATCGTCCTTCAACTCAGAGAACTTTGATGCAGGAGCCTTACACAATGGGCACTTCTCAGGAGCAGCTTCACCCTCATAGATGTAACCGCATACGGAACAAATGAATTTTTTCTTCATATCTTTTGATGCTTTTATAAGTTAATGAATTATTCTATTCTCGATTTGTCTGCAAATATACTCAAAAGTAGGTATTCTTCCAAGCATTTTACATTTTTTATCTCAAAAAAAAAGCTATTTTATCCATTTGGCACCCTTGCGAAGAACAAATTTAACCTTCGCCGTTTGCTCCTTAGAGGGTTTGGTCCACTCGCCTCCCAACAGTTGTATCGTAGTCTTCTGGCCTTTGGGAACAGCGGCAAGGGCTTCTTCGATGGTGAAGAAGTCGCCTGTACCGTCGGTAGCAACGGCGAAGTCGTAGTTGACAAGATGCTTCTTCAGCGGCTTCACCTCATCGCAAATGGCGGCGGCAAGCAGACGGGCAACGACATGCGCACCATATATATTATAATGTGTATTGTCGCGACGGCCATTTGGTATGAGCGGATTCTCACCAGGAGCGAACCACATGTGCAGACGTTTCGACTCTTCACGTCCCATCGACTGCTCAAGCTCGTGGGTGATACGGTTGGCATCAACAAAGGCACAGCCCAACTCGCGTGCCACATTGCGCGGCGAGTCGAGATAGGCTCCGTGAGTGTCGCGCAGAGTGTCGTCCTCCATTACAATGGGCGAGTCCTTTGCATCGATGTTGCGCAGCTTCTCGTCGTCGTCGTTCTTTTCAACCTCAACGACGAAGTTGCGGCGTACAACGGCATTGAGCAGTACTGGAATACCACCCTTGGCACGAGTCTCATTGACAAACTTGCGCAGGTTGTCGTCGAAGGTTGAGCCTGGGTCGGTGTGACGTTCGGGTTGCGGCTTCTCGTCGTTGTGTCCAAACTGAATGAACACATAGTCGCCTGGCTGAACTTGGTCGATGACCTTCTGCCAGCGTCCTTCACTGATGAAGCTCTTGGACGACCGTCCGTTGACGGCATGGTTGTCAATCACCACATCGTCGTCGAAGAAGCATGTCAGCACCATGCCCCATCCTCTTTCAGGAGACTTTTCATACTGTTTGTTTGCCATTGTCGAGTCGCCAATCATGAAGATGCGCACTCTGTCGCTTGTCTTTGCTGAAAGCAAAAGGCAGCAGGCGACTACTGCCGCCACGCTGCCAATGATTTGTTTTAGAAGATTACGTTTCATATGTTTTTTTAGGATTTAACTCCTAACTCCTTTTATTGTTTCACGATTGTTACCAATTCTTCGGCAGTTACCAAGGCTTGCTCGCCTGTAGCCATGTTCTTCAGCATCACCTTGCCTTCGTTCATCTCGTTCTCTCCGACAATCGCCACAAACTGTATGTTCTTTGCATTGGCATACGACATTTGCTTCTTCATCTTTGCTGAGTCGGGATACATTTCGGTGCGTATTCCTGCCTGACGTGCCTTTGCCACTATTGGCAGACAGTAGGCAGTTTCCTTTTCACCGAAATTCACGAAAAGAAGTTGGGTGCTTGCCACTGCCTCTTTGGGGTAGAGGTCGAGGGTGTTGAGTACGTCGAAGATGCGGTCGGCACCGAAAGAGATGCCCACACCACTGATGCCTGGCATACCGAAGATTCCCGTAAGGTTGTCGTAGCGTCCACCTCCAGTGATGCTTCCCATAGGAGTGTCGAGAGCCTTCACCTCGAAGATGGCTCCAGTGTAGTAGTTCAAGCCACGTGCCAGAGTAAGGTCGAGCTGTATCTCGTTGTTCAGACCTACCTTTTCGAGCGTGTCAAGAATGAAGCGAGTCTCTTCAACGCCCTTATGTCCTGTCTCACTTGCGGCAAGCACGTCGGCAATGACTTGCAGTTTCTCGGCATTGCTGCCTGTGAGATTGATTATCGGCTGCAGCTTCTGTATGGCTTCCTCGCTGATGCCATCGTTACGCAGTTCTTCGTTCACGTTGTCAATGCCTATCTTGTCGAGCTTGTCAATGGCAACGGTGATGTCAACAATCTTGTCTGCCTCGCCAATGACTTCGGCAATGCCGGTGAGAATCTTGCGGTTGTTTATCTTTATCTGCACCCTTACGCCGAAACGTGTAAACACGGTATCTACAATCTGCATCAGCTCAACCTCGTTCATCAGCGAGTCGCTGCCAACGACGTCGGCATCGCACTGATAGAACTCACGATAGCGTCCCTTCTGCGGACGGTCGGCACGCCACACGGGTTGAATCTGATAGCGCTTGAACGGGAGCTGCAACTCGTCGCGGTGCATCACCACATAGCGTGCAAACGGCACGGTGAGGTCGTAGCGCAAGCCCTTTTCACACAGCCTTGCGGCAAGTTTCAGAGTGTTGCGCTCACAGAGTTCTTCGTCGCTTACCTTATTGAGGTAGTCGCCGCTGTTCAGGACTTTGAAAAGCAGTTTGTCGCCTTCCTCGCCATACTTGCCCATAAGGGTTTGCAGCGTTTCCATTGCCGGTGTCTCTATCTGCTGAAAGCCATAGAGGGCATAGACATCGCGAATGGTGTCGAAAATGTAGTTGCGCTTTGCCATCTCAACTGGTGAGAAGTCGCGCGTTCCCTTCGGAATACTTGGTTTCTGTGCCATTATTTTCTTACGATAGTCTGTTCTCGGTCAGGACCGATGGAAATGATTGTTATTGGAGTCTCAAGCTGTTCCTCAAGGAACTTGATGTAGTTGGAGAACTCCACGGGGAACTGTTCTTCGCTTGTAAACTGGGTCATGTCGGTCTTCCAACCTGGCATATCTACGTAAACAGGTTCAATTCCCTCTTCAATGTTGTATGGGAAATAGTTGATTTCCTTGCCGTTTTGCTTATAGGCGACGCAAGCCTTGATGGTGTCGAAGCCGTCGAGCACGTCGCTCTTCATCATGATAAGCTGTGTCACGCCGTTTACCATGATGGCATAGCGCAAAGCTACGAGGTCTATCCAGCCGCAACGACGCTCACGACCCGTCACGGCACCATACTCGTGACCTATCTGGCGGATTGTAGCGCCAGTCTCGTCGAAGAGTTCTGTCGGGAAAGGACCAGCGCCGACGCGAGTGCAGTATGCCTTCATGATGCCATAGACCTCGCCAATGCGGTTTGGACCGATGCCAAGACCAGCGCAAGCTCCAGCACAAATTGTATTTGAAGAGGTTACGAAGGGATAGGAGCCAAAGTCAACGTCGAGCATTGTGCCTTGTGCGCCTTCGCACAGGATGGACTTGCCTTCACGCAGATAGCCGTTTATCTCATGCTCAGAGTCAACTATTTGGAACTGGCGCAGATACTCTATGCCCTCAAGCCATTTCTTCTCAACCTCGGCTATGTCATAGTCGAAATTCATCGATTTCAGTATTGCCTCATGGCGAGCCTTTGCCTCAGAATACTTGCGGTTGAAGTCCTCGAAGATGTCGCCCACGCGCAAACCAGTGCGCGAAACCTTGTCGGTATATGTAGGACCAATGCCCTTGCCAGTCGTGCCCACCTTGCTTTTACCTTTTGCAGCCTCGTATGCAGCATCGAGTACTCGGTGTGTAGGCATTATAAGATGCGCCTTGCGCGAAATGTGCAGGCACTGCTTAAGGTCGTGTCCAGAAGCCTCAAGAGCCTTTGCCTCGTCCATAAATAAGTCGGGAGCCAAGACGACTCCATTACCAATGATGTTCACCTTGCCCCCTTGGAAAATGCCGGAAGGTATGCTGCGGAGAACATATTTCTCACCCTCAAACTCCAGTGTGTGACCAGCGTTAGGGCCGCCCTGAAAGCGAGCTACTACGTCGTAGTGTGGTGTCAACACGTCAACGACTTTTCCTTTTCCTTCATCGCCCCACTGCAAACCGAGCAGGACATCTACTTTACCTTTATTCATATCTTTTTTACTTGATTCTTTTTCAGTTTCCATGTTCCGTTAGTGACCACGCTCCAATCTCAGCTTTCGAGTTATCTTCGCCTGACAGGTGCTGCATATTCCATAGATGTAAACGGCATAGCCGTCGCTCTTGAAACGCTTCAGATGAAGGCGGTCGATGGCATCGCTGACCTCCTGCGCCTTCAATTCCGTCACCTTGCCGCATGTGGTGCAAACCTGATGGATATTGTTGCCTTCAGGGTGACAAAACTCATACGTAGTCGTGGTTGCCAAACGGTGTCTGATGACAATGCGCAACTTCACGAAAAGATTGAGCGTATTGTAGAGTGTTGCACGGCTGACGGGAAAGCGCAGCTCGTTGCTCAGTTTGTCACCCAACTGCTCAAGCGAGAAATGTCCTGTCATGGCGGAAATGGCTTCAAGAATGGCATACCTCTCAGGTGTCTTGCGATGATTGTTCATCTCAAGATACTTATCGAGAACACACCTCGCATTAGCCTTCAACTCGTTTCTTTTCATTCATTATGCATTATAACGGCGCAAAATTACATATTTTTTGGGAAATACGACACATAAGATGTCTAAAAAACATCTAAATTGATGCGTTTCGTTGCGCTTTTGGCCAATCTTTCATAAACAAGTCCCAAATCGGCAAACCTCATGACGCTTGCCAACGCTGCTTTTCTCACTGCGAGCGAAGTGCCCTGTAGAGCCGCTAAAGCCTGGTCAAGAAACTCGTTTATGCCTCTCTCGTTTGGTTCCTGTCCGCGACCGAACAGCCGTGCAAGGACATGGAAACCGCAAAGCTGGCGAATGTCATCAGCAGCTGCAATCCACTCGTAGGCCTTCTGTGCTGCAAAGGGAAGATGCTGATAGAGGTTGAAGGAAGCCATCTCCGCTATCTCCTGCGAGTTTGTCTGTTCCATCCAAATATCAACCACCTCTGGAAGTATCTTGTCGGCAGGCATCAGCATAGTGGCAAGAATCTTACATTCCCTTACGTTTTCCTTCCACAAAGCGATTGCCAAGTCGTAGTCCTGTCCTATTTCATTCGCTTTCTGGCGCAACATTGGTATGGATGCGCCCCAGTTGACATGATAGTCGAGGCCCTTGTTGCGCATCGACTGTGAAGCCACTCCGTCCATCATCAGACGGAACGACCTCTTTATTTCTTTCACACGCTCATTGAGCTGTTCATCGTTCTGCATCGTTCTATTTCTATAACTTGACGTATGTAAATACAGTTGGTACAATTATCTCAACATTATCCTCCATATTCTTTGCCGTAGCGAAGCATCTGTTCGCTGTAACCTTCAGAATAATCGACTGAAATGTCGATGATGTTGCCGTCGGCATCACGCACGGGAGTCAATACAGGATTGATGAATCCCTTGTATGGAGCAATGTCAAGTTTGCGGTAACGCTCCAAAATCTCGTTGTGCAGCTCTGGGTCAATCTTTACGCCGTAGCTTTCAACCAACAGGCGCGCGGCATCATAGTCGCCTTCGCTCTTTATGCGCTGAACCTCTGCCAACAACTCGGCAAAAAGACTGCGTAGTTCCTGATAGTCGTCAATTACTACGAACGTCTTGCCGTCGCGCTTTACAAGACGCACGACATTACCTTTGGCAAGACACCAGCGGGCTATCAACGCACGATTGCGCATGTGAGCTTCCTCAATGTCATGCCCTGGCTTTATCCTCACCAACTGGGTCAGCAAGCCGTTCATCATGTAGGTGTAATAGTTTGACTTGTAAGCCTCGGCATCGTCGAGAAGTCCCAGCTCAAGGAGTTTCCGGTCGGCAATGTAATAGAGTCCGAAGAGGTCAGCCCTTGCCTCCTCTATGGTGTTTCCGTATGCCTTCAGAGCGTCGGGACTTGTCCCCGGAAGCAGCTGTCCACTGCCATGACCAAGACACTCGTGCAGGTCGGTATGTAAAGCATCACACTTGTCGCCATACTTTCTAATCATCGCCACCGTCTCATCATCAACAACATATTCCTCAAGCATTCCGTTTCCTTTGGCAGCCTTGTCGTATGCATCCGTCAGGTTACTTATGGTCACACTCTTGCTTCCGTGCTCAGCACGGATCCAGTCGGCATTTGGAAGGTTTATGCCAATGGCAGTAGAAGGATATTCGTCGCCTCCGAGCATGGCAGCACAAATGGCCTTTGCCGTCACTCCCTTGACTTTCTTCTTGCGGAAACGTGGATCAACGGGCGAATGGTCCTCAAACCACTGGGCGTTGCCGCTGATAGTCTCCGTGCGCTTGGTTGCCTCTACATCCTTATACTCGACAATGCCCTCCCACGAGCCCTTGAAGCCCAATGGATCGCCGTACACTTCAATGAATCCGTTGATAAAGTCGATGTCGCCTTCGGTTTCCTTAATCCATTCAATGGAATATTGGTCAAACACACGCAGGTCACCAGTATTGTAATATTTCACAAGAAGGTCGATGACTTTCTTCTGCCTGTCGTTCTCGGCATAATCACGTGCCCGTTGCAGCCAGAAAACGATTTTGGACAACAAATCACCATATTTGCCACCGACTTTCCATACTTCCTCCTCCAATTTGTCTCCCCTGCGCACCAAACGTGAATTAAGCCCGAACGAAGGTGTCTCAACAGGGCACGTTGCCTTCATCGCAGAATAGAACTCCTCGGCTTCCTGCTGGGTAACGCCGTCATAATAATTGCATGCCGAGGTCAACACGAGATCATCTCCCGCTGCCTTATTCACCCTTTTGGCGTCCTTCGTAGGATCAAACATCACCACTGCTATCTCGTCGATAAGGGCTTCCATCTCTGCCGTAGTGCCAAAAAGGTTCGATTCGCTGCATGCCTGCATGGCCACTCTGCGGAAATAATCCTCCGGGAAACCGGGAATGAACTTCTCCTGGCCATAGTGGTGGTGGATGCCATTGGAGAACCAAACCCTCTTCAGGTATGTCTCCAACGCCTTGAAGTCTTCAGTGTCGTGGCTTATCGACGACGACGTCACCACAGCCTCAAGCACTCTGCGGATGCTAAGGTTGTATTTTCCGAACTGGTCAAATGTAATGTCACGTCCATAGAGCGTGGCCTGCGACAAGCAGTAAATGTAGCATTTCTGCATAAGCGACAATTGCTCAAACCCGTCGAGACGGTATCTGAGCAATTGTACGTCGGCGAAACGCTCGTCCGAATAAACAAAGTCTAAAGCTGCGTCTGCCATCATTCCTCAACTTGCTGTTTCTTCTTCATGCGGGCAGCCTTTGCCTTAGCCTGTTGCTCCTGATGCTGCACGCGATAGTCGCGTGGAGTCATGTTCATAATCTTGTAGAACGAAGCATAGAAAGACTGGCGATTGGCAAAACCCACCATGTCGCTAACCTCCTCCATATTCAAATCCTTGTAGCGCTTGTCGGTGAGAATGGTCATAGCCTCCTCAATCCTAAACTTGTTTACGAACGAAGTGTAGTTCATGTGGAATCGTACATTGACAACAGCCGAGATGTACCTTGTGTTAGTACCAAGGTCCTCTGCCAACTGACGTGCCGAATAATTCTTGTCCTTGTACTTCTTTTTCATTACTATGATGTCGAGGATTTTTTCTTTCATCTCGTCCATCAACTGCGGATTAACCAATGTTCGGTAGGCCGCCTCCTTTTCTTTCTTCTCGGTAATATTGTACTTAGCCATAAACCTTAGTATTGTTTGGATTAAAATTTTCATTTGCAAAAATACAAAAAAAATTGAAATAATATCATCTGAGGCTTCTTTTTTTTCTAAAAAAAATATAACTTTGCACAAAAATCAAGTTTTTATGGATGCACAGACAGTTTTGAAGACTTTTTTCGGCTATGATTCATTTCGTCACAACCAGTTGGAAATTATCAATTCCGTCATGACTGGACATGACACGCTCGTACTCATGCCTACAGGCGGAGGCAAGAGTCTCTGCTACCAAATACCCGCAATAATGATGCCTGGCACATGCATCGTGGTGTCACCGCTCATTAGTCTCATGCAAGACCAAGTTGAGGCACTAAGGGCCAACGGCATAGAGGCAGAGGCACTCAACAGTTCATTGGACCTGAGCATCGACACTACCATACGGCGAAAAGTGATTTCCGGCGACATCAAGATTCTATACATGTCGCCCGAAAGACTAATGTCGGAAATACCCTTCCTGCTGTCGCAAATGCACATCTCGCTCATTGCCATCGACGAGGCACACTGCATCAGTCAGTGGGGGCACGACTTCAGACCTGAGTATTCGCAACTCGGAGACCTGCGCGACCGCTTTCCAGACATTCCCATGATGGCTCTTACCGCCACTGCCGACAAGATAACACGAACAGACATCATTAGGCTTCTGCGACTGAAAAGACCAAACGAATTCATTTCCAGTTTCGACCGTCCTAATCTTTCCCTCGCTGTCAAAAAGGGCTATACCACAAAGGAAAAGACCAAATTCATAGTCAACTTCATCAAGGCAAGACCATTTGATGCCGGCATAATCTATTGCCTCAGCAGAGCAAGCACTGAGAAGCTCGCCAGAGAGCTCAATGAACAGGGAATCAAGGCTGCTGCATATCATGCCGGAATGACAGCCGAAGACAGGAAGACGGCACAGACAAAGTTCAAGCAGGACGACCTTCTCGTGGTGTGCGCTACCATTGCCTTCGGTATGGGCATTGACAAAAGTAACGTCAGATGGGTCATACACTTCAACATGCCCAAAAGCATCGAAAGCTACTATCAGGAAATCGGACGGGCAGGACGTGACGGAGCACCTGCCGAGACCATCCTTTTCTATTCACTCAGCGACATCGTTTTACTATCAAGATTCGTGAAGGAGAGCGGACAGCGTGAGGTCAATGCCGACAAGCTGCGCAGGATGCAGGAATATGCCGAGTCAAGCGTCTGCCGCAGACGCATTCTTCTAAACTATTTCAACGAGACATCCGATCGCGATTGTCATAACTGCGACGTCTGTCATGATTCACCTCAGAGGTTTGACGGCACACGCTTCGTACAAATGGCACTCAGTGCTGCAAAACGCACAGGAGAGAACGCAAAAGCATCAACCATAATTGAAATAGTAAAGGGAATAAAATCGCCTACTATTGTCCGAAAAAGATATGATACTCTGCCAACCTTTGGTGTCGGAAAAGAACTGACAACAAAGCAATGGAAAGACTATATGTTACAGATGATGCAATTGGGCTTCTTCGAAATTGAATACGACAAGTCCTATGCCGTCAAGGTCACCACAGCAGGAGAGGATGTCCTCTACGGAAGAAAAAACGCACTACTATGCCAAGTAACGGAACACGAGGATAGCATCACGACAAAAGTCAGAAAAAACAAAAAGATTCAACTCGTCATCCCACACTTCACGAATGTCGGTGCAAACGAGGAGGATCCAAAACTCTTCGAAGCCTTACGCATTCTCAGGAAGCAATGCGCTGATGAGGAAGGTTTCCCTCCTTACATAGTTTTCAGCGACAAAGTGCTCCACAATCTTGCCATAGTGAGACCTACATCCATAGAAGCTTTTGGGTGCGTATCGGGAATAGGAGAACACAAAAAGGCAAAATATGGACCGCGATTCGTCGAATTAATCAGAAAGATGACACCATAGGGCTATGCATCAAAGAACGTCATCCCCTCGCCTACCGTAGGTCGTGCCAAACCAGGATATTCCGAGCAAAATTCGTTCCTTAAACGCTCAATGTAGCGACAGGCCTCCCATTTGGCCATAGGCAGGTCGTGCATCAGATAGTTGCCGCAGGTTGCCGCCGTAGTACCGGGGACTTCACCCTCAAAATCCTTTACAAACGAGAACGCCTCTATCATCAAGTCACGTATCTGTTCACATGCATATTCCCCCTTAACGATAAGGTAGTTGCCTGTCAAGCAACCCATTGGTCCCCAATATACGATGTTCTCTTTCCATTCGCTATTGTTTCTGAGAAACGTGGCAACGAGGTGCTCTATGGTGTGAAGTGCTGCACAATTCACTGCAGGCTCATGGTTTGGAGCTGTCATTCGAATATCGTATGTTGTGAGGCGCATTTCGCCAACCATATCCTGACGGGAAATATATATCCCCGGTTTGAGATCTGAGTGATCTACTTGAAAACTTGGTATTACTTCCATTTGTGCTTATTCATTATTATGTTTATACGTGTTGAGCGTTCAACGACACGAAATAGCTAATTCTAATTGTTTGCAAAAGTAATTATTATTTTTCATATATCCAAAAAAACAGCATCTTTTCTCAACTCGAAATTGACAACATTTGCGATTGTGACGAGACGACGGATTGAATTTTGCTTACAATTCTCACGATAACAAATACTATCTGCGATAACGTGTAACATCCATCCGCAAGAGAGGAAGAATGGAATATCAGTTGTTGTTCAAGCCAAGCCAATGGCTGAGTGTCAGTAACCCATATTATATATAATGGTAGTAACAACAAAGTTAATGTTAATGTAAGAAAAATATGGCATCAATAAAACTGAAATTCCGACCCTCCAGTACGTTGGAGAAAGATGGTCGCCTGTATTATCAGATCATCCACAAGCGAGTAGTGCGACAGGTCATCACCGACTGCTTTATCTCATCATCAGAATGGGATGAATGTGATGAACGCATCATTTTGTCACCAACTGCTGATATCCCGAGACAACGGGTGTTGAAAAACATTGCCGTAGAGCTGCAATGGCAGCAAGACCAGCTACTGACAATCATAAAGGCAATGGACAATAGCGGGAAGGATTATACTGCGGACGACATTGTCAAAGAATATGAAAACACTTTCAGTAGCAAGGAGAGCGTCTTCATCTATTTCCGCCGACAGATTAGCTTTCTCCACGAAGCGGGAAGGCACAGCACCGCCGACCACTACAACCAGACATTACGGAGTTTCATGAACTTCAGGGATGGGTGCGACCTGCGCTTTGACATGATGACACCGCAACTGTTGCTTGCCTACGAGAGTTGGCTGCGCAACCACCATCTGTGCCGCAACACCACATCTTTCTACATACGCAACGTACGCACGATATACAACAGAGCCGTCTCGGAAGGTCTCACCTCCGACACTCAGCCTTTCCGTCATGTCTATACAGGCATCGACAAGACATTGAAGCGGGCCATCACCATCAAGGACATAAAGCGCATCAAGGGAGCCGAATTGAACCACAACCCCACCCTCGACTTCGCCCGCGACATGTTTCTCCTCTCGTTCTATCTGCGTGGCATTGCCCCTATCGATCTTGCCTACTTGCGCAAGGTGGACATCAGCCAGGGCTATATTGTATATTCCAGAAGCAAGACAGGACAGCAGATGCGCATACACATTGAGCCTGACATACAACGCCTTTTGGACAAATATGCCCGAAAAGGAACTCAGTACCTCCTGCCTATCATCAAGCGTGAAGACGGCACGGAGCATAATCAGTACCGCAATGGGGCGCAATTGATAAACAGGCATTTGAAAATACTCTCCGAAAAGCTGGGTTTATCAGTTCCCCTAACGTTATATGTCGCGCGACACAGCTGGGCAAGCATCGCCCATACAAACCATATACCCACGAGTGTAATATCAGGAGCCATGGGCCATGACTCAGAGATGACCACGCAGATTTACCTTGCCTCGATTCAGACAGTACAAATCGACGAAGCAAACAGTTTCATCATAAACAGTTTGTAGGAAAATGAAAATCGGGAAATCGGTTAGCAAATAATTGCTCACTCTTGGTAAGAGGCTGCTATAATTTGCCGACGCCGGTGTTTGCAGCTACCATGCCTCCGCTGTCCTTTCGCACCAAACTCGGTGCAAAAAGCCTTATTGTGGGTAGAATAGCGGAGGCGCAACGATGCAGTGACACACGGTTGCACATTTTGGGGTTTGTCGCCCTCTACAGAAGACTCACTTGTTGACATTCGATAAATCTTGATTTCTATTTCTTTATCCACACAGAGGTAATTTCTCCAATGTACTGAGTGTGAACGTTACCGGCATCTTCCCCATTCTTGTACCACTGATCTATGACCTCGTTGCTCATCGTGCTTACAGGAATGTCAACCGCACATATTTTGCGACATTCAAGTATTAGATTACCTTCTTCCACTCTTTCTTCTGCTCCTGGATGTTGGCTGTCGTATTGTTCCATGCGTTTTTATGCACTTTGTTTTCATCCCATTTATCCTTTGGCGCAGGATGTTCGTCCGGATGTCCTATTGCAATCATGCCGAGGGGAATGACATGTGTGGGCAATGAGAGCAATCCTCGCAGGAAATCGCACCTCTTCATCTGTGGATAGACTCCAAGCCATACCGCTCCGAGACCCATGCCGTGAGCGGCAAGCAGTATGTTTTCCGTTACTGCCGAGCAGTCTTCTATCCAATAGTAATGGCCATCACCGGCAAAGGTCTTTGTCGTGTCGGCACAGACTACAATCACCAAAGGGGCTTTGGCGGCAGGCTGTGCAGGACCTATGTTGGCTGTTATCGCCTCCTTGGTCTTCGCATCGTCAATCACGACAAAACACCACGGTTGCTTGTTGCCTGCTGACGGAGCCGCCATGCCAGCTTTCAGCAGCTGACTTATCTGTTCGTCGCTGACTTTTTCTTGTGTATATTCACGAATGGAAGTCCTTGTCATAATGTTTTCCAACACTACCTTTTCCTTAAAGGCTACATCTTTCTCAGAAGAAGTGTTTTGACGTTCCATGTAGAGTAGTTTTACGGAAAGCAGTACTACTGCCACCGCCAATAAAATGCTTATAATCTTTAAATGTTTCATTGTATATGTTTTTTATAATGTA
>JBJEKR010000060.1:0-17870 GCA_051878735.1 Prevotella sp.
CAAACGGGGGTGTTTTCCAGAGTGGCCAAATGGGGCAGACTGTAAATCTGCTGTCTTTCGACTTCGGTGGTTCGAATCCATCAGCACCCACAGGCAATTCACAGAAGATTTTTCTTCTGTGTTTTTTATTATATGGAATTTATGTTTTTTTAAGAATAAATATGCGAAAAAACGTGCAACTTTCCATCAATTTTCGTAACTTTGCAGTCGATTTACGCGTACACGGCGCAGATTATTGGGTATCAGACAGTTAGAATAAAAATAGAGAAAATTAAGCATGAGACAATTAAAAATTCAGAAGAGCATCACGAACCGTTCGAGTGAGGCATTGGACAAATACCTTGTTGAGATTGGTCGCGCTCCTTTGATTTCCATTGACGAGGAAATAGAACTCGCACAGAAAATTCGCAAGGGAGGTCCAGAGGGTGAACGCGCCAAAGACAAACTGGTAACGGCCAACCTTCGATTCGTTGTATCAGTAGCCAAGCAATACCAGCATCAGGGACTGACTCTTACTGATTTGATTGACGAGGGTAACATAGGCTTGATCAAGGCCGCACAGAAATTCGACGAGACAAGAGGCTTCAAGTTCATATCCTATGCCGTTTGGTGGATTAGACAAAGCATTCTGCAGGCTATAGCAGAGCAAAGCAGAATTGTTCGACTGCCACTAAACCAAGTAGGTTCGCTGAACAAGATCAACCACGAGATAAACAAGTTTGAGCAAGAGAACCAACGCCACCCGTCAGTGGCAGAACTGAGCGATGCCACGAACCTCGACGAAGAGAAGATTGGACAAAGCCTTATGGCCGACGGGCACCACGTGTCAATCGACGCGCCTTTCCAAGACGGCGAGGACAACTGTATGCTCGACGTAATGGCAAGCGGCGACGACAGCCGTACCGACAGGTATGTTGACCATGAGTCGATGGCACAGGAGCTGGACAACGTTCTTAAGAAGGTTTTAAAGGACCG
Organism: Prevotella sp.; assembly: GCA_051878735.1. Lineage (GTDB taxonomy): Bacteria > Bacteroidota > Bacteroidia > Bacteroidales > Bacteroidaceae > Prevotella. The sequence continues at coordinate 976 of JBJEKR010000060.1, forward strand.
TGAGATAACCATCATCAGAGAGTGCTTCGGAATTGGAGGACCAGAGAAGGGACTGGAGGAAATTGGCGACCGACTGGGACTTACACGCGAACGCGTGAGACAGATACGCGAGAAAAGCATAGCAAAACTTCGCGACAGCGGAAACGCCAAGATTCTGATGAAATATCTCGGATAGAAACATCAAGCATGCGGGTTTGAGGACACTTTCTATCATAATGAGACTTATCTTGCTGGGCATACTTACGAGTGTGCCCAGCTTTGTGTTTTGTGGGGTCGGCAATGACTCCATAGTGCTTGAAAGAATGTTCTGCTACAGAAGGAACTTCGCATGTGAGATTGAGAACACGACCACAAACGTCTATGCGAAACTGACCATCAACACCGACAAGAGGAACTTCACGATGATGTGCGTGCCAACACTGTTCCATGTGGCTTACGGCGACCGTAACTACATAATAGAGAACTACGGGAAACTGGAGTTTGAAAACATCAGGAAATACAACCTGACCAGACAAATCAACGTCAGCACAATTCCACATCGATACTCGACAATGACGGTAATGCGCAGGTACATCGTACCCGACATCTATGGCATCGCAATATACGACGAGCAAATTCTGTCGCCATTCAACCTTGCAAACCGCGTCTATTACCGCTACACGATAAGTCTGGTGAGCAACGACACGCACCTCATAACCTTCAAGCCACGAAGCAACAACACGCAGCTGATAAAAGGCTTCGCCATGATACAGTCGCTGACGGGACGCGTAATACACACGCACTTCCAAGGTGAATATGACATGATGAGATTCGACATTGAGACAAGCTTCGACGAGATGGCTGACGACAGGCTGGCAATACTGCCAAGGAAATGCGTGGTGAACACTTCGTTCAAATTCCTTGGCAACGACCTGAAGTCAAACTTCACCGTACTTTATGGTTGCCAATCCACCCTACCCGACTCCATCAACAACAGTGCCAACATGAAGCTGCTAAGCGACATCAGGCCCATTCCACTTGACAGCATGGAAACCGACATTTACAGGAATTTCTTCAGAAAGTTTGACAATAACGACACTATACATACAGAAAGGAAGAAAAGCAACATAGGAAAAATAGCCTGGGACATTCTTGAAGACAACATGCTCAGTAGCATAAGGAGCGAAGGGAAGAAAGGATATTTCAAGCTGTCGCCAATAATCAACCCGGAATACATCAGCTACAGCAATAGCCGAGGCGTTGCATACAAGATGGTTTTGGGTGCTGAATACAAGTTCAACGAGAAGAGAAAACTGAGATTCAACTCACGCACGGGTTACAACTTCAAAATCAAGCAGTTCTATTTCGACAACAGACTACACTTCGACTTCAACCCCAAGCGCAACGGATGGCTGGAGATTCAGGTAGCCAACGGCAACAGAATTACCAACTCGTCAGTTATTGACCTGCTAAAAGAGCAATATCGCGACACGGTTGACTTCTCGTCGTTGGGACTCCACTATTTCAACGACAACCACTACGAACTGTCGTGCAACATTGCAATTACCGACCAGTTTGAGGTGATGCCTTCCATCGTGTACCATCACCGAAACGCAGTAAACAAGGAGGTCATGTCGATGACAGGACAACCAACGTCATACAGCGGTTTCGCACCTTCCATAACACTGAAATACCAACCTGCCCTTTCGTGGCCCGTATTCTCACTCAACTACGAACGCTGCATCGACGGCATACTTGGCTCAAACATGAAATACGAGCGATGGGAGCTTGACGCCTCCTATCGACGCAGATACAGTTCGCTGAAAAGATTTAACGCTCGCTTTGGAGGAGGATTCTACACCAACAAATCGACAACATATTTCGTCGATTACATCAATTTCCATGAAAACTACCTTCCTGGCGGATGGGACGACGACTGGACCGGCGAATTCCAACTGCTCAACAGCCAATGGTACAACGCCTCAAACTACTATATTCGTACAAACATTTCGTACGACTCACCACTGCTGCTGCTGTCGCGCGTTCCATTGGGAGGCCGCATAATCGAGGCTGAACGACTATACTTCAGTTTCGCACAATTGCAAAAGACCCGCTCATACTACGAACTGGGATATGGCTTCTCCACACGATTCATTTCACTGGCGTTCTTCAGCAGTTTCCTTAACGCCACCTTCAACGAGGTAGGAACGAAATTCACTTTCGAACTGTTCAGAAAATGGTGAACAAAACAAGTAAGCAAACCCTATAACGACAAAGAAATATGACAACTCCATTGATAGTGTATAAGGCAAGTGCCGGAAGTGGCAAGACATTCACCTTGGCAGTGCAATACATAAAGCTGCTGGTGATAAACCCACAACAGTTCCGCAACATACTTGCCGTAACCTTCACCAACAAGGCTACCGAGGAGATGAAGATGAGAATCGTCAGTCAGATGTATGGCATCTGGAAACAATATCCCGACTCGAAGAAATACTCCAAGAGGCTCTGCGAAGAGCTAAAGTGCAGCGAGGAATACCTGCGCGAACGAGTGTGCACGGCTCTTCACCATCTCCTACACAACTACAGTTTCTTCCGCGTGGAGACCATCGACTCGTTCTTCCAAAGCGTACTGCGCAACCTGGCACGCGAACTGGACCTGACGGCAAACCTCAGGATAGAACTTAACGACCGCCAAGTGGAGGAAATGGCCGTGGACAAGATGATTGACGACCTCAGCGGCAGCGACGACGTGATGCAATGGATCATGGACTACATCTACGACACCATGCGGGAGGACAAGAGCTGGAACGTTATAGGACAAATAAAGAACTTCGGCACCACCATATTCAAGGATTTCTATAAAGAACACCGACAGGGCTTGGCAGAAGCCATGTCAAGACCTGCCTTCTTTACGGAATATGTAAAAGACTTAAAGCGCAAACGAGACAACGCACAGGAGGCAATGCGCCAGACAGCCGCTTCGTTCTTTGACTCAATTGCGGCAGCTGGACTTGACATCGACGATTTTCCCCATGGTGCGAAAGGACTTGTCGGATTGTTCTTGAAAATTAAGGATGGACCAATACCGCCATCGACAATAGGGAAACGCGCCATTGCCGCCGTTGACGATCCTGACAAGTGGGTTAAGAAAAACGACAAGAGAGAAGCAGCAATAAAGCAACTCGTTTGTAATGAACTCAATTGCCTGCTGAAATATGCCGTGGAGAGCATGCCGGAGCAGTGGAAGAACTACAAATCGTCGATGTTGGCATTGCAGCATCTATATCAATTGCGACTACTCGACTCGATAGAAAGGAAAGTGCGCAGCCTCAACGACGAGGCAGGACGATTCCTGCTCTGCGACACACAACACCTACTACAGTCGTTAATAAGCAAAAACGATTCGCCATTCATATTCGAAAAGATTGGCTCATACCTCGAAAACATCATGATCGACGAGTTCCAGGACACCAGCGTGGTGCAATGGCAAAACTTCAAGGTTCTGCTACAGGAATGTATGAGTCATCAGGGAAGCCAAAACCTCATCGTAGGCGATGTGAAGCAGAGCATCTACAGATGGCGTTCGGGCGACTGGCGACTGCTCAACGACATTGAAGGACAGTTCGGATGCGACAAACGCCTCATCACCATTGAGCCTTTGGACAAGAACTACCGCTCGAATGGAAACATCATCGACTTTAACAACATTTTCTTCGCCACGGCTTGCGAGATAGAATACAATAACCTAAAGGACAATAATTGCAAGGATGCGGAACAACTGCGCAAAGCCTATTCCGACGTTCATCAGTGGATTGACGAAACCAACGAGGGAAAGGGACTTGTCAGCGTGCGACTGTTGCCATCTGAAGACTATCAGGTAGCCGCATTGAACGAGATTGTGGACATTGCACGCCAACTTGTAGAAAATGGAGTGGAACAGAGAAAAATTGCCATTCTTGTACGTATGAATAGCCTTATACCGCTAATAGCCAATTATTTCATCGCCAACTGCCCGGAAATAAAAATCGTGTCTGACGAGGCTTACAGGCTCGACTCATCGGTAGGAGTAAACATCATCATTGAGGCTCTTCATCTGCTGACACACCAGGAAGACATACTCTCACGCTATACGCTCGCCTATCTATACCAAACGGCTGTATTGAATGAAGAGAGTGACCTCAACGGAATATTCCTCAACGGCAAGGCCATCGACATGCTACTGCCCGACGACTACGTAAACGGGCGAGAAAGACTATTGCTGATGCCTCTCTACGACCTCGTGGAGGAACTGTGCAGAATTTTCAACATCCAAATGATTGAGGGACAGACAGCATACATAAGCACACTATTCGACGAGCTGTCGGATTTCTCGACAAACGTCACAAGCGATATCGACGCATTTATAGCAGAATGGGAAAACTCAATACACAAGAAGACCATCAGCAGCGACAATACCGACGGCATAAGAATATTGTCAATTCACAAGAGTAAGGGTCTGGAATACGACAACGTCATCATACCTTTCTGCGACTGGAGAATGGAGAAGTACCAAGGCAACATGATATGGTGCACACCCGACGAGGCTCCATACGACAGTCTTCCACTGTTGCCCGTGGACTTCAATAAAAGCGCCCTCATAGGCACCATCTTCGAGAAAGACTACTGGCAAGAAAGCCTTCAAAACACTGTTGACAACCTGAACCTGCTCTACGTAGCCTTCACAAGGGCTGGACGCAACCTTTTCGTCATAGGAAAGCGTGATTCAAAAAACTCACGCTCGACACTTATTAAAGACTGTCTTCCAAAGATAGTCAACAAACTCAAGAACTCAACTCTTGAAGGCGACAACGAGGAAAATGAAACGATACGCTTTGAATTCGGGTCGTTTGACAACACCAATAAAGACGACAACATTTCGCCCAACATTCTGTTGAGCCCATCGAGACCTATTACCATAACGGAAATGCGACATCAAAGCGACGTGGAGTTCAAGCAGAGCAACAGAAGCCGCGACTTCATCGAAGGAGACGACGCCGACGACACCGTAAGCTACATAAAGATTGGCAGCCTGCTGCACAATGTTCTCTCACGAATTAACACAACCTCCGACATCGACCGAGTGGTTGATGAGATGGAGGCAGAAGGCATCATCGACACAACGATGATAAGCAAGAAGCGGATTCTCAACATGCTGCACAAGCGTCTTGCCGACCCATGTGTGAGCAATTGGTTCTCTGACAGATGGAGACTCTTCAACGAATGTACGCTATTGCGCTATGACAAAGTCAGCAATGAGCTGCTTGAACGCCGTCCAGACCGTGTGATGACAAATGACGAAGAGACGATAGTGGTAGATTTCAAGTTTGGCAATCCTCACGATGACTATCATGACCAAGTGAAGGAATATATACACCTGCTGCGCGACATGGGACACAAGAATGTAACGGGGTATCTCTGGTTCGTTTACAAAAACATTATAGAAAAAGTAGAAGCATGAAAACATTTCTCGAATACGTTGCCGAAGACATCATCAGAAAATATGGCAATAACCTGGCACATACGGCCATAATCTTCCCAAACAAGCGTGCAAGATTGTTCTTCAACGAATATCTCGCACGACAAGTAGAAGGCCCCATGTGGAGCCCTGCGTATGTCACCATCAGTGAACTTTTCCGCAAACATTCTACACTTACTGTAGCCGACCCGATAAAGCTCGTCTGCGACCTGCACAAAAGCTTTGTCGAGGTGACAGGCATCAACGAGAGTCTCGACCACTTCTATTCATGGGGACAAATCATGCTCACCGACTTTGACGACATCGACAAGAACTTGGCAGATGCGAGTCAGATATTCAAAAACCTCGGTGACCTTCACGAGTTAGACGACCTTTCCTATCTCTCACCAGAACAAATAGAAATGCTTAAGCGTTTCTTCAGCAATTTCGACGAAAGCAAATCAACGGAGCTTAAGCGCCGTTTCATTACACTTTGGAGCAAGTTCAATGAAATCTACATCAGATTCAACCAACGCCTTGAGAGCAAAGGACTAACATACGAAGGCGCATTGTATAGAAAGGTAGCGCTCGACGATTCTCTCTCATTCGACTACGATCGCTACATCTTCATTGGATTCAATCTCCTTCAACGTGTGGAACAGCGTCTGTTCAGCAGGCTGAGAGAAGCCGGCAAGGGATTCTTCTATTGGGACTTTGACCACTACTATATGCCAAGGAAATCAGCAATCTGTTCCAACGAGGCAGGACACTACATCGCTTCCTACCTATCAGATTTCCCTAACGAACTTGACATTAGTCGCGACGAGGTGTATCGCAACTTCGAACGACCTAAAAAAATATCCTACGTCACCGCACCGACGGAAAACATCCAGGCTGTCTATGCCTCCCAATGGCTTCTTGAAGGCAACCGCATTGCCGACGGACGCAAGACTGCCGTCGTCATGTGCAACGAAGGACAGTTGCAAGCCATAGTACACAACATTCCATCGAAGGCAGACAAGATAAACATCACCACTGGTTATCCACTCGCCCAGTCACCATTCTGCTCGCTCATATCTGCGCTCATATCACTGCGTAACGACGGTTACATACCCAAGCGTGAACGTTATCGTCTGCGCTATGTCAACGCAATATTGAAACATCCCTACATGCGCTACATATCGCCCTTACACGTCGAACTATTCAACGACATTAACGTTGCCGCCAGACAATTCTTCATCCCCGTAGGCACGCTCTCGAAAGATGAAGGTCTAAGCCTACTGTTCGGTCAGTTAGACGACAATGGGACGACATTCCCTGAGAAAACATTACGTTGGATAATGGCTCTGCTGAAACACATCGCCACAAATGCCAAGGCTACTACGGACCAGTTTTTCAAGGAATCGCTGTTCAACGTATTTACTATAATAAACAGACTGTATGACCTTGTGGCTACTGGCGACCTGGCAGTTGACATCATCACACTTCAACGCCTCCTTCGACAGATTTTGCAGTCGTCAAGTATCCCATTCCACGGAGAACCTGCCGTAGGCATACAGTTCATGGGAGTACTTGAAACACGAAACCTCGACTTCGAGCACCTCCTGATTCTCTCATGCAACGAGGGCAACATGCCGAAAGGAGTAAACGACACGTCATTCATTCCATACAGCATACGAAAGGCACACGGCTTAACCACCATCGACAACAAAGTGGCTATCTATGCCTATTATTTCTATCGTCTGCTCCAACGTGCCACCGATGTAACCATCGTCTATAACAACAGCACCGACGGCACTTCCACAGGCGAGATGAGCCGCTTCATGCTACAGATAATGCTTGAAAGCGGACATTCAATCGACAAGTGCTCCATCGTTTCGGGAATGAAAGCCATCAGCCGCAAGCCACTTCCCGTGACAAAGACTCCTGAAGTGATGAGAATTTTGCTGAAACGATTTGACAAGGGTCTCCGTGGTTTTGGCAAGAAGCCTTTACTCACTCCAACTTCCATTACCAAATACATGAGATGTCAGCTACGCTATTATTATAGTTACATTCTTGGGCTGACTGACGTTCAAGAGAAAGAAGAGGAAACCATCGACAACATTCAGTTTGGCAACATTTTCCACAAAGCCTCTCAAAAAGTTTACGAACGCATGATGAGCGAATACGGAACGGTTGTCCAGAAACAACACATTGAGAAATTTTATAAAGCTGACGCCTATCTTACAGGAGTTGTTGAAGAAACCCTGGACGAGGAGATATACAACATCGGCACAAACTCCAACATCAAGCCGGAATACAATGGCCTTCAGCTCATAAACATCAAAGTAATAACCACTTATCTTAAGCAACTGCTCACAATAGACATGCAGTTGGCTCCATTCAAGATTATCGCCCTTGAGCAAGACGTCACTGAAGACATTGAGGTGGAGATAGGCACCACGGGGCATATTCTTCACTCAACAATAGGCGGTTTTATTGATCGACTCGACCAAGTGACCGACTCAACAGGAAGACAATGTGTGCGTGTTGTGGATTACAAGACAGGAGGCGGACGCTTTGCTAACGACATTGACGACGTGGAAACAATATTCACCGACAAGTGGAAAGCATCGCACGGCGACTACTATCTGCAGACAATCATATACTCAAATATCGTGCGACATTCTTCACAGTTTAATCCGCAATCCCTTCCAGTGTCTCCGGCGCTGCTGTTCATCCAGCACAGCCAAAAGGCATCGCCGACGCTTTGCATTAACAAGAAGCCCATAGCCGACATAATAGAGATAGAAGATGAGTTTAGAAGCAGACTCCTGAAGTTGCTATCCGATATTTTCAATCCTTCATTGCCCTTTACGCCGACTGAGGACTTGCGTACATGCGAAAGTTGTCCTTTCCTAAAGTTGTGCCGCTAATGGTCTAACGTCATCTCTTACCGTAATCGTAATACCACCAGTAAGTGCCGAAATACTGGTTGAATACGGCAAGTTTGCGTTCGTCAGCCCCTTGAATTGAATCTTCAAGCCTCATCATGTCGTCATAGTCGGTATCCATCACTTGATTGTGATAGACAATGAGTGGAGTTGAACGGCGATGGGCATAAAGTGTCAAGGCCTCACGATAATGCAGCGGAAGACTGTCGTTTACGTTATAATGGCGTGGCAGTTCACGTACGAAGGCATCAATGTTGCGGTCAATGAGCATACCACAAAGGATGTAGTCCGATAGCGACTTCGACTTGTAGCCTGAAGCCTCAAGCGAGCGGAGATACTTTATTGCTGACATTGGGCCGACAGGCTTTGCTCCAAGGAAAGCATAGAGACTATCAACAGGATACATCATCATTCTTGAGCCTTTGCCAATAGGTAGCATCGTTTCCGACGTTCCACTAACCATATATTTAAACATTTTGTCGGCCATGGTCTCCTCGCGAGCCAAAGCGTAGCAACGCAACATGGTAAGTGAGCAATCGGAAACAAGACTCTTTTCAGCAACGTTAGCCGCCTCGGCATAGTCGCCTTCTGTCATCATTCTCTCCATTCGCGCCTTGTAGTGAAAGATGTCGTCACCACCGGAAATAAGGGCAACAAGCAAAATCATAACTCCAAGTGACGTGAGGTTTACCCACACGAGACGCGAGAAAAGCCCCCTGGAATTGATTTCCGCCTCATAGTTCTCTATCTTCCTAAACATCATGGAGACAAAAAGCCACAGCAACAGCACAATAGGAATTGCCCATAACCAATATCCAAACGTGAAGTGCTGGTCGATGTCGGGACTTATGTCGGTAACAAATGCCAAAAGCAGCATCGATGGAAAATAGGTCATCCAATGGCGTCTGCGCTTAAGGCGAAGCAACGAGTAAACACCCCTCTGAAGGAAGTATAGCACAAAGGTTATGAGAAGCGCACCTATTAGTGGAGAATATGCTGTCTGCCCCTTGCTCAACACATGCTGAGCAACTGACAAGACATCAGCCTGCCGAAAAAACAGGAAGGCAAAAGTGAAAGAAACAAACGCGACAGCACACACTACCCTCATGGTAGTGGTGCTGTCGTTGTCATATCTTTTATTATAGTTCATTTCGACCTATCAGTTCTTCTTCAACACAACAGCCGAACGAGCTGGCAAATAGAGCTTTAACCACTCCTTTCTATCATTGATGTAGAGAGGATCGTAGTTAGTGAGGTGGACAATACTGTCGTCAGCAAGTCCATTGCCACCAAACTCCTTGGCATCGGTATTGAGTACCACGTCGTAGCTGCCTGTGGGCACGAGGAAACCATAGTCGGTGAACGAGCGTGACGGACTAAAGTTGAATACGAAGATAAGGTCGCCACGACTGAAGGCGAGAACTTGGTCGCCATCGTTGTGCCAGATTTCCTGCACAGGTTTGTTCTGGAAGTTGCGTATGCTCTTGATAACCTTCAACATCGCCTTATCGAAATCACCGAGATAGTGGTAGTCAAGCTCTTTGTTGTCCACGAGGTTCCACTGACGGCGTGCATATTTGTAACTCCATCCGTTGCCCTCACGTGGGAAGTCAATCCACTCTGGATGTCCAAACTCATTGCCCATGAAGTTGAGGTAGCCTCCATTGATTGCTGCCGCTGTGACAAGACGTATCATCTTATGCAGTGCAATTCCACGATGAGCCATGAAGTTCTCATCGCCCTTCTTGAAGTGCCAGTACATATCAGCATCGATAAGTCGGAAGATGATGGTCTTGTCGCCCACCAAAGCCTGGTCATGACTCTCACAGTAGCTAATGGTCTTCTCGTCAGCACGGCGATTCTTAACCTCCCAGAATATTGAGCTTGGCTTCCAGTCTTCGTCCTTCAGTTCCTTGATGGTTTTTATCCAGTAGTCAGGAATGTTCATCGCCATACGATAGTCAAAGCCGTAGCCACCATCCTCGAACTTTGCAGCCAGCCCCGGCATTCCACTTACTTCCTCGGCAATGGTTATTGCATTCGGATTCACCTCGTGTATGAGCTTGTTGGCAAGAGTGAGGTAGCAAATGGCATTGTCGTCCTGATGTCCATTGAAGTAGTCTCCATATCCGCAGAAAGCCTCGCCGAGTCCGTGGCTGTAGTAAAGCATTGACGTTACACCATCGAATCTGAATCCATCGAAATGATACTCTTCAAGCCAATACTTGCAGTTGGAGAGCAGGAAGTGGAGTACGTCATCCTTTCCATAATCGAAACAGAGGCTGTCCCAAGCTGGATGCTCATGCCTTCCACCCTCGTAGAAGAACTGGTTGGGGTCACCCGCGAGATTACCCAAACCTTCCACCTCGTTCTTAACGGCATGAGAGTGGACGATATCCATAATCACGGCAATGCCGTTTTTGTGTGCGGTGTCAATAAGTTCTTTCAACTCCTCCGGTGTACCAAAACGGCTCGACGGTGCGAAGAATGAGCTGACATGATATCCGAATGAGCCATAGTAAGGATGCTCCTGGATAGCCATCACCTGAATGCAGTTATATCCGTCCTCAATAACACGTGGCAACACCTTCTCTGTGAACTCCTTATAAGTTCCTACCTTCTCGGCATCTTGTCCCATTCCCACGTGGCACTCATAAATGAGCAGAGGACTCTTGTTAGGCTTAAAGGTTTTCTTCTTAAACTCATAGGGCTTCTCTGGATTCCAAACCTGTGCTGAGAAAATCTTTGTCGTCTCGTCCTGTACCACGCGACGGCACCATGCAGGAATACGCTCTCCCTCTCCACCGTTCCAACGAACCTTCATCTTGTAGAGGTCGCCGTGCTTCATAGCTTTCGATGGCAGTTTCAACTCCCAATTACCAGTTCCTTCAATGCGCTTGCACTTATATTTCTCGTTCTCTGTCCAATTGTTGAAGTCACCGATGAGATATATTTCAGTGGCATTAGGAGCCCACTCGCGGAAGACCCAACCCCTTGGTGTCTTGTGTAGGCCGAAATAAAGGTGTCCAGTAGCGAAGTCGGAAAGTGTTTTCTTTCCGTTGCGGGTCAACTGGTTAATCTTCCATACTGCGTGGTCATGTCGTCCACGTATAGCATCCTCGAACGGTTCGAGCCACGAATCATTCTTTACCAAGCCGATGTGTTCGGGTTCCTTGGCTTTTGCAACAGTCTTGGCCTTTGATTTTGAGCAAGCTCTCTTGCATGTAGAAGTTTTCTTGTCTGCCATCATTTTGTACTTTTTAATTCTTAACCTTGAAAATTGCCTTTCTTATGCCTTCCTCCTCGCTAATGCATGGAGCATGTCCGTCCTGAGGGAAGAATATTGCGAACATTCCCGGACGACAAGTCACGTAGTCGTCAGCTGCCAACTCTGGAATCTTTGTGATGTCCTTCTCTGCATTGTACTCAGCTTCTGGCAGATAGCGTCGTGGGGTGTACCCGTACGTCTCCGAGGTGGAGAGCGGGATTTGGATGTCAATCATGTCGTCATGTGTCTCCAGCACGGCTGAATCGGCTGTCTTGCCGGTTGCCGTAGTGAGATTAAGGAAGAGATCCTTGCCTTTAATTTCATACTTTCCCTCTTCCATAGTGTCCAGATCATGATTCTCCAGGAACTCCACTACATCAGCGAATAAGGGGTTGAGTGCCGTATAACGACACAACATGTCAAGTGTATCAACTATCATATCTTTAATTCTTTAATTTTAACAACAATATTTATTTATTCAATTCTTCTCTTATTTATTTTTTATCCACCTGTCGCCAGCCTTTCTTATAGGTTCCGGTGGCAGTGATATTTCCGTTACGGTCTTTCTCAACGAAGCGTCCATCACGTTTTCCTTCCACGTATGAACCTTCAAATCGTTGCCCATCCTTGTTCTCCTCAATGGCTGGTCCGTGACGCTGATCGTCCTTGAAAGAGCCCTTGAATTTGGAGCCGTCGGAAAAATGGATTATGCACTCTCCGTTAAGCTTTCCATTATGCCAGTTGCCTTCGTATATATCACCATTCTTTAAGGTCAGTTTTCCCTTTCCGTCCTGTTTGTCGTACTTCCAACCGCCGACATACACGTCTCCTTTCTTCCAGGTCAGAGTCCCCTGCCCATACTTGTCGCCTTCAAAGAACTGTCCGGAATATTTGTCACCATTGGCATACTTGAATATTCCCGTGCCGGTTCTTTCGCCCTGCACATAGTCGCCCTCATATACGTCGCCGCTCTTGAACTTGTATATTCCTCTACCATTTTGTATGTCGTCGAGCCATTGCCCTATGTAAACGTCACCGTCGGCATAGCGAAACGTTCCCTTTCCCGAACGCTGATTGTCTTTCCATTCGCCATCGTAGCTTGAGCCATCGCCCCAATCGAAAAATCCCTTTCCGTTTTTCCTGTCGTTGACCCAATTGCCTTTATAGTATGCTCCACTGGAAAAGGTATATACACCATATCCGTTGCGATGGTCGAGTTTCCACTCTCCCTCATATTTATCGCCATTGAAATAGTACATCGTGCCCTTGCCCTGTTGATAGTCGCGATACCAGAGTCCATCATATTTATTGTTGTTGGCAAAATAGTATATGCCCTTGCCGTGTTGCTGGTCCTGAAACCACTGACCCTCGTACTTCTCGCCATCGAAGAAGGTATAGACACCATAACCTTGGCGCTTTCCTTTTTCGTATTGGCCTTCATACCAGTTGCCGTTTTTGTACGTTGCCTTCCCCTTTCCATGCGGCTTTCCAGCAACCATTTCCCCACTATAGTCGCCTCCGTCTTTAGTGACGCAAGTCCCCATAGTTATCTTTTGTCCAAATGCCGATACCATGGGAGTGAGCATCAGCAGAATTGATATTGCGAATTTTTTCAATTTAATATTCTTATTTTTAGTTATCAATGCCAAAGTTACACAATTCCTTGCAAAGTCCCAAGCAAAAGCTGAAATATCTTAGATTTTTTAACGCTATGCAACTTATTTTGTAAATTTCAGCTTTACTGTTATCCTCCACTTTACGTGATCTCACTCGTGGCACTCAAGCCACTATGGAAATCAACACAACTTTATCGTTCAATTCGGCACTGTTCCTAATAAATGTAGCAAAAAGGAACAAGATGTAAGGGGAATAGAGATAAAAAAATGTTGAAACGACACATGAATAAAAAAAAATACTATAATTTTTTGGTAAATGAAAAAAAATTTGTATCTTTACCGCCTAATTCTGTAAAGCATCATTTATGACCGCATTGTGGATGATATTCTATCTGGCCATTGCCATTGTCCTTCAATGGACATTTGGCAGCATTGATGTCCAGATGTTCTCCTTTCCCGTGGCAAGTGCCGTGGGAATAGCTCTCGTCGCTTCACTATATGTTGTGGAAAACGAATTGGGAGAACATGAATGGGTAAAATCTCTTCGATCGTCAGGCACTGCGTGCTGGACAATAGGCCTGATTGCATTAGGTTGCATCATTGGCGGGCTGCTTTCGCCTAACGCTTCGTTCCAAACATCAGTTCCGTTTGTGGCTCTGCTCATGGCACTAATGGTAAACCTCACACTTGTTATCTTACATAGAATCCGAAAGGCAGGAATTAGCCACAATTGGTCGTTCTTTGCCATTCACTGCGGCATCTGGCTCGCCTTGTTCAGTGGACTCGTTGGAGCTGGAGACAATGAGGAGTTAAACGCCATTGTGGGGAAAAACAATGAAACGACTACGGCATACAACAGGAATTTCCGCACTTCATCGCTACCATATTCGCTTAAGCTAAAAGAATTTACGACGACAACAAATGCCGCTGATGGAACGCCAACGCAATATTCGGCAATGGTACTCATCGACAACAAGCCAGTAGAGATTGCCGTGAACAGCCCTTATTCCATTAGCCTAACCGAAGACATCTACCTAATGAACTTCAAGTCAACGGAAGACAACGGCAACGTGGACGTATGTGTACTGATGATAGCAAGACAACCATGGAAATATCCTATGCTTGCAGGAATATCTCTGCTGCTTATAGGTACTGCCGTATGGTGTATAAATAGAAACAAAAAAACTTACAGACAATGATAACCTGGGATGTATTTCTACCGTTTGCCATTATTTCAGTAGCTCTTTGGGTTACTGGCGCTGTTGCTGCATTGCGCAAGAACGACAGCCTCAGCAGGGTTGGAGTATGGACTACGGTGGCAGGAATCGTGGTATATTCAATTTTCATAACAGGTCTTTGGACAAGCCTTTCGCGTCCACCACTAAGGACATTGGGCGAAACGCGCCTTTGGTATTCCCTTTTTATGATTGTTTCCGGGTGCATAGTATATATAAGGTGGAATTATCGGTGGATACTATTGTTCTCTACCATTGTGGCAACAGTGTTCATAGGCATAAACATTGCGAAGCCTGACATACACGACCAAGCATTGATGCCTGCTCTTCAGAGCGCATGGTTCGTACCACACGTCACTGTTTACATGTTTTCCTACAGTGTCTTCGGATGCGCGCTACTACTTGCCGTTAGCGGGCTTTGGCATCACACAGACAAATATCTCCCTTCAACCGACCAACTTGTGAAGATAGGCATGACGTTCCTTACCTTCGGTATGCTCTCGGGATGCATCTGGGCAAAACAGGCATGGGGAGACTATTGGACATGGGACCCCAAGGAAACATGGGCGGCAGCTACATGGTGTACTTATCTCTTCTACATTCACCATCGTATAGGCAAGCCATCGACAAACGGAATCGTCATTCCCTACGTCACTTTGATAATAGGCTTCCTGCTGTTGCAAATGTGCTGGTATGGAGTAAACTTCCTTCCATCGGCATCAGAAAGTATGCACAGTTACAATTAGTATTCCTAAATAAATATTATCCTACAACAATAAAAAACAAACAGTATGAAAAAATCAAGTAGAATCATTCTCGGTGGAGCTGTTATCGTGGTGGGCTTGGCAATAGTCTATCGCGCAGTAAATCAGGCTCCCGACAAGTCGCTGCCCGCAAATGAGCAGCTGACAGAGATCATGAACGACGGAGGCTGCGTGTTCTGCCACACGGAAAATCCCGACCTCCCATTCTACGCCACACTGCCAGTGGCAAAGTCGCTAATAGCAGCCCATGTTGAGGAAGGCTACAAGTCGTTCGACATCGCACCGATGATGAAGGCTGTGGCAGCCGGCGAGGCTGTCAATGAGGTTGACCTTGCCAAGGTGGAGAAATGCGTACAGGACGGTACCATGCCGCTCATGTCCTACTATCTTGCACACTGGGGGTCCTCACTCACGTCGGCAAAGACCGACATCGTGCTCGATTGGGTGAAACAACATCGTGCACAATTCTATCCAAACGAGCTGGCTGCAGCAGAATTCAAGAATGAGCCTATACGCCCAATCCCCGACTCCATAGCTGTTGATGCAGCAAAGGTGCAATTGGGCAAGGAACTGTATCACGACACACGACTCTCTGGCGACGGCACCGTATCGTGCGCATCATGCCATGCCATTGAGACAGCCGGTGTTGACAACCACCAGTTCTCCGACGGTATTGGTGGACAGCTTGGAGGCATCAATGCACCAACATCCTACAATTCAGCGTTTAACTTCGTGCAGTTCTGGGATGGTCGTGCTGCCACACTTGCAGAACAGGCTGCCGGTCCTCCACTCAACCCAGTGGAAATGGGTTCAAAGTCATTCGAGGAGATTGCAGCTCGCCTGTCTGCTGACGCTGACTTCAACAAGCGTTTCCTCGCATCATATCCCGAGGGATTGAACGAGAAAACCATCACCGACGCAATCGCTGAATACGAGAAGACGTTGCTTACACCCAACTCTCCTTTCGACCGCTATCTAAAGGGTGACAAAAATGCCATGACAGCTGAGCAGATTGAGGGTTACGCCATATTCAAGGACTATAAGTGCGCAACATGCCATGCTGGCGTGAATATGGGTGGTTTGTCTTATGAGCTGATGGGACAAAGAGCTAACTACTTCCAGGATCGAGAGATTAACGCAAAGTCAGGTCTAACAGACTCTGACAATGGACGTTGGGGACAGACAAAGGTGGAACGTGACCGTTATCGTTTCAAGACTCCCACACTGCGCAACGTAGCACTCACATGGCCATACTATCACGACGGTAGCGTAGCAACACTTGAAAAAGCTATTGAGATGATGGCAGAGTATCAAGTAGGTCGCAAGATGGCAGAGGACGAAGTCAGCAAGGTAAAGACTTTCCTTGATGCACAGACTGGACAGTATCAAGGCAAGACTTTGACAAACATCAATAAGCAACAACAATAATTCTGAAAAGTTTTATTTACGCTCAAACATTAGGAGTTAAAGGAGTTTTTCCTTTAGCTCCTTTTTCATTCCGTCAAACTTCAAAAACTTGAATAATAAATTTATTCAAGTTTCGCCAGTAACAATACCGCCGTCTGTAGGGGCAGACCGATGTGTCTGCCCGACGCCGCAA
>JBJEKR010000061.1:0-17868 GCA_051878735.1 Prevotella sp.
TTACTTTCTGACTTTTCTATCGCCTCTGAGAATGCGATAGAATCAACCGAGAATGCCATTCTGGGCAAATATGCGATTCTCAGAAGCCCTAAAATACCGTTTCCCCTAAAGAAAATTTCCCTGCACGTACGACCTTAGCCGCTTGCACGTACGACCTAAGGGTGTATGCACGTACGACCATAATATGCCTGCCCGTACGACCATAAGGTGCTTGGACGTACGACCATAGAATTTATGCCCAGAAAAAATGAAACAATGTGGTTGAAGATTGCACAAAAGCGACTATAATGCGCATCAAGATGCGACTGTTTCTTTTCCAGATGGCATCAAAAAACGAGTGATTTTCGAATATCATCATGTCACGAAAATGACCATTTCGGTAACATTTTGCATTTTGCCAATCGCCATCTATGCCGATAGAATAAAGGTCATGAAAGAAATGTTTTCAGAATGGAACCCTAACTTTGTTAATGAGGACATTGACTTCTGCCCCGAAGGCATCCCGAAGAAACGAGAGCCTATTAACATTTATTATTCATGTGCCATTTACTTGCAGCCCTTTTGCATTTTGGGGCAAAGAAAAGCCCTTAAGCTATATCATTGGGATAGCAAAGAATCTAATCCATCTCCCTTTATATAAGCCCTTTTCACTTTGTTTAATGCAATCTCTGTTATAATATTTTTTTTCAGCAAACCAATGATGTCACTTTTTGCCGTGGTTGGGCTAATTCCAAATTTTACTTGCAAATCCTTTATCGTTATTAATGCAGTTGGGTCATCCACATATAATTTAATGATTTGTGCTTGACGTTCATTGAAATTACCCATATGCAAATAGATATTTGCTGCCTTTTTCTCGTTTTGTTTTCTCTTGATATAATCTTGCAATTGCTTGAAGGATTGTTCCAATACTCTTAGATTGTACGAAACAAAGTAACCAATGTCCATACCATCTGCCTCTGTGTATAAGAACGCCTTTTCATAAGATTTTTTAGATTTGGCAATAACCCTTGAAATGGAGAGGTATTCTGTCAACCAGTACCCTTGTCTTAACATGTACCAATAAAACATGGCTCTGGCTGTACGTCCATTACCATCAGTAAATGGGTGAACATAAGATACCATGAAATGTATGATTATTCCACGAATGATAGGATGAATGAATTGTTTACTATTTCTTTCATTGAAAAATTCGCAAAGATCATCTACAAACTGGGGAATTTCCGTGTAAGAAGGTGGAGTATGGACAGTCTCATGCGTGATTCCATTTTCCACCACGACGTCATCGTTGGTTCTAAAACGTCCTGCATCATCAGGATGCTGCATGGTCTTCTCTGTCATTAGACGATGTACCTGCAACAATAACTCTTCGGACAAAGGTTCATCTTTATGACTAACAATAAATTGAATGGTTTGATAGTTATTGTGAATCATTTGCTGGGATTTGTCTTTTGGAGTCATTTTCTTCTTAAGCATTTCCTTGGCGACCTTTCTTGTTGTTGCCGCTCCTTCCATTTGACTGGAATATATTGCTTCTTCCATTAATGAACTGACAAGATATTGTTCCTTATTTTTTGGATCAATAGTAGAGTCGGCCCCCCAACTTCCTCCCCAGTACATATCAAATTCATGACACATTTTCTGCATCATATTTGTCAGACTCAAACTCACACCGTAATTCTTCCAGACTTTCATCATGTTTTTCAGTCTGGAGGCCTTGACAATGGTCCACAGTTGCGTATGTGTATATCCGACAGGACACTTTTTGTATTTAACAGTATCCCAATAATCGTAGGAATCATTGACTCTTTCCACAATCTCTCCAATCTTTCCGTCTTGAGGAAATATTATAGCCTTAAATAATTCTTCCTCTATTATTTTGGGAGTTCTTTCAATTACCATACTATTATTTTTCTTGCAAAGTTATCAAATACTTTCCAATTTTGCAAGCATTGGAAAGTATTTGAAGGTTTTTGTTGGCGATTTTTA
Organism: Prevotella sp.; assembly: GCA_051878735.1. GTDB lineage: Bacteria > Bacteroidota > Bacteroidia > Bacteroidales > Bacteroidaceae > Prevotella. Next base: position 1,990 of record JBJEKR010000061.1, read on the forward strand.
ACATTTTCCCAGTTTTTGTGGCAAAGGTAAGCCCCAGCGCGAGGTGCGTCGGGGCTGTGAGATGCTTATTTCTTGTTTTTCACTCCAAACATTCCTTTCAATACAATGTATGCGAGACCGAGAACGTTGGCAGTTGTAGTTGCAAGCAGGGTTGACATCTGTACGTCGGTCAACTCGCATAGTCCGAATGCGCAAAAGAAAACAATGACGATTACTGACATAAGCCAAACTGGCACAATAATCATAACCCAATAGGTAAGATATTTCCTGAATCTTGTGTCCTGACCATACCGTTCTTTTTCCTGGTCTTCCATCGACATTGTGTCGAAATCGCTCTGTGTGGCATTCTGCCTAACGTCACCGCTGTCAGGATTGAAGCCAAATCCAGTAAAGGCATTGCTCTCGTTATGCTTCATTCTTTACAAGTATTGAGGTGAAGTAGTCTTGAATGTATGCGTCAGGAATCTGGTCACCCCATTTGAAGCCTTTTGTATTGACCGTCAAATCCCAAGGAGAGTTGGGCTTGTGCGACCATGCCGACAAATCAGCTCCCGTTCTTGAACCAAAGTTGTCAAAAACAAGCTTCACCAATCCTGTAACTTCTTCATCATTTTTTATTTCTCCAACATTCTCTAATGTTATGCTTCCCATGTCCACCTTGAGCAGTTTATTCCTCGTTGTAGGGAACACAGGACCGTATGGCCATGCCTGCGGGTGCTCGTTCACGAGCCTGTAGTTCTTCACCGACATGAATGTCCCATACGCAATATACAACAGTTTCTGCAACTTTGTCATGTTGATGCCAAAGTTATGCTCGTTTGCATAGGCTACAATGCACTTAGCCATGTCAACGCTGTTGTATTTGTATCTGTCTTCTACCATATAATATTTTTCGCTGCAAAGATACTGAAAATATTAATATCCTCAATGGAAAACGATGATTTTTTCCGTGTTTTCCATGTTATTTATATAAATTTGATATAAAAATCAGTGGTTTTCGGGCATTTTTGCTGTAATAATTTCCTCTTCGGCAAGAGTTCATTGCCGATGCAGAGAGTGTCGAAGGCGTCGCTGCCGTCGGTGCGGTTCTCCAGCTTGTCCTCCTCCGTCTCGGCAAGTATCTCTCCGCGCTTATCCTTCTTCCGAGATAAATGCCGGCAGATTGCGCTTCTGGTCGTAGAAGAACTGCTCGCCGAGGATGGCAAGGTTTTCGAGTGACCCCTCTACCACCTCAAGCACCTCCGCGTCCATCTGCTCCTCGTAGGCGAGAGCCCACGAACCTGCCTTGGTCACTGGCATATCGGTCGTTATAGTCATACCGTGATGTATGTGGCATTTTGAGAAGTACATTAGTGAGGACATTGACGAGTACGAGGAAGACAACGAACCTAAAGACTGACATGAGAAATACAAAAATTGATAAATAAAGAGAAATCCCTGTAAGTTCGTGACTTACAGGGATTCTATTTGTTGGGTGCCCGGTGGGACTCGAACCCACGACATTCAGAACCACAATCTGACGCTCTAACCAACTGAACTACGGGCACCGTGTTCATACTTACTTTTCGTTAGCGGGTGCAAAGGTACGCAATTTATTTGAGTTGACCAAACAAATTGCGTACTTTTTTAATTTTTTTTAGTTTTGGGGCTGTGCAGCAGGCTTTGCAGGTGTTTCCTGTTGGGCTGGTGCTGGGGCATCCTTAGCTGGAGCAGCGGCATCTTTGGTCTGGCTAGCACCGAAACCAGGCAGATTGTTAGGATTGGTGGTTGGGTTTTCCACGTTTTCCATTACTGAACTGTCGCCTGCTGCCTGTGGGGCTACGTATGCGCAAGCTACGCTAATTACTACCATGGCGATGGCGAGACTCCATGTTGCTTTCTCGATGAAGTCGGTTGTCTTGCGAACACCGCCAATTTGGTTGTAGGAAGCGAAGCTTGAAGAGAGGCCTCCTCCCTTTGACTCTTGAATCAGCACTATGCCAATCATGAGCAGTGCTGCAATGATGATGAGAATTACTAATAATGTGTACATTTTGTTATACTATTTTTTATTGTTGTTTAATATTAATTTCTGTAAGAAACGTATTTGATCTGCAAAGTAAGCATTTTTTTTTGGATAAATCAAACTTAATCGCTGAATTATTTCCAATGCCTTCGAATATCTGCCCTGTTTGATGTAAATTCGTGCCAAAGTCTCGGTAAAGAAGCCTTCTTCACCTCGGTTTCCCTCGCTTTCGTCGTCTTTGTTGTCCAAGTTTGGAGAGAATTCGACGGTCTCGCTAAGTACTATTTTCCCCTTGTCATTTTTTATGAAATTATCAATCAAATTCTGTCCCTTCATTTGAGGTTTTTCTTCCGTCTCGGAATTGTCTTCCTCAAAGTCGTCAGTCTCCATGAGGTATGCTACGTAATCGACGGTAGCATCGGCTGGAGTGGGTTTCCTGCGTCGTTTGTCCTTTGGAGTTGGCTCCACAGGAATGTTGTCGAGAAAGTTGTCGATAAGCGATATAGTACGGCTCTCCTCTTTCTCTCCTGTTTCCCTTTTCTTCTCTTTTGCCTCTTCCTTTCTTGTTCTCTTTAGTCCATAGTGAGCTGCCTCAACCATGCGAAAGAGCACCTTTCGGTCAGATATGTATATTGCTGCGCGTCGCAGTTCCTCGTCAAACGTTGGATCGTGTAGGAGAAACAGGTTTTGCAACATCAGCAGTCTCGCCGTCTGGAAATATGGGTATAGAGCCAATGTTGACCGCAACTCGTATAGTGTGTCGCGGTCCATCGTTTCAGGATGGTTTATCAGCTCTATGATATTCATTCGTTGCTGTTGTTTATGCCATGCCAATTACCAGTTGGCTACAGTGGCGTTGAAAATTTGCTCGGTTATTTCCTTCACCATTTGTGTCACTAACTCTTCCTGCACAGCATTGAGGGTCTGGGTGTTCTCGTATGTTGCCGTGGCGGTGAATTGTTGCTCGAAGTCCTCCGTGTGGTTGACGTTGTTGGTGAACCTCACGTTAACGGTCATGGATAGTTCTGTCTGTGAGGAGTAGCCCTCGCTCGATACCGACTTGTTTCGTTGGTCGTAGCGTGTTATTTCTCCTTCTATCTTTAGGTCGCCATTGCGTTTCACTTGTATGAGTCGTGTGTGGTTGGCGAATTGATCCTTTAGCTCGTTGTTGAAGATGCTTGCCATAGGTCCCCATACATAGCTTGCACGTATGGGGAAGTCGGCTATTTGTATTGTCTTCGTCTTAGTATAGTCGATGCTGGCACCATTGAACTTGTATGATACCTGACAGCTTGTGGACGTCATCACCATTACGAGTGCAGCAATGACAGCAATGCCAAAATGTCGCAGCCACCTGTATAGCGTCCTGTCGGAGATGCCGAGTTCCTCGGCGGCTTTCTTCCTGTTGCCGTCATTGCGCTCAAGTGCTCTCTCAAGATATTGCTTGCTCATCTTTTCTATGTTGAGGCTTTGTGTGGGATCTTTGTCGATATTTGTAGGTTGTTGTTCTTCCACATATTCCTCAGCCATGGCATATTCGGTTTCCTGCTTTCCACTGCTGAAAATGACTGGTTTCGAAACTCTATTGGTGTTCGTTGTTGACACCGTGGGCAGTTCCTTGCCGTGATTGGTCATTTCGGTAGGCATGTTGAGATCCTTTTTCAGCTGTGTCAGTTCCTGGCGAAGTTCCTTGACGTTGGTTCTCAGCTCGAATAGAATCTTGTAGAGTATCTCTCGTTCGTTTTCGAAGCTATGGTCGCTGTCGCTTGAACCTATTTTTGCGAGCTGGGTACTTTCAATGTCCTGTGGAATGAACTGCTTCAGCACGTCAGCCGTTATCTCGCGTGTTGGGCTGAGTATGGAAATCTGTTCAGTGAGATTCTTCAGCTGTCGTACATTTCCTGGCCATTTGTATCTTTTCAGTATCTCTTTTGCGTCGTCGTCGAGAACCACTCGGTCCATCTTGTATTTTTCAGCCATTTGCATGGCAAAGAGTCTGAACAGCAGTATTATGTCTTCTCCACGCTCTCGAAGTGGCGGAATCTGAATTGGAATGGAGTTTAGGCGATAGTAAAGATCCTCGCGGAAACGTCCCTCGCTTATCGCTCTCATAAGGTTGACGTTGGTCGCTGCCACGATGCGCACCTCGGTCTTTTTGACTTCCGTGGCTCCCACAGAGATGTATTCTCCCGTCTCCAACACACGAAGCAGACGTGCCTGTGTGGCCAATGGCAGTTCCCCAACCTCGTCGAGGAATAGTGTGCCTTTGTTAGCAGCTCCGAAATAGCCCGGACTGTCATCGATGGCTCCTGTAAACGACCCCTTGACGTGTCCGAATAGTTCGCTGTCTATGGTTCCTTCGGGAATGGATCCGCAGTTGATTGCAAAATATTTTTCTCGTCGTCGTGGTGACTGGTCGTGTATGACTCGCGGAATTATTTCCTTGCCCACGCCGCTCTCGCCAACGATGAGCACACTAAGGTCTGTCGGCGCCACTTGGAGAGCGACGTCGAGAGCGTGATTCAAGCCATCGCAGTTGCCTACGATGTTGTATCGCCTTTTAATTCCTTGAAGTTCAGAAACCTTCATAGTGTGCAAAATTACATATATTTTTTCAAATATCGTCCTTTTTCGTTGAGAAATGTTTTCATAACACCTTTTTTTTGAGGTATGTTGGTCATTTCTTGTCAAATTTGATGAGAAGAAGGCCTATAGCGGTCCAAATCAGCTCCCTCACCCTGACTATTAATGCCACGAATATTCCCGCATTGGCAGTGAGTGTAAGTCCTTTTGCCGACATTAGGAAACCTCCCTCGCGTCCTCCGAGTTGTAGGGGCATGAAGAAGAGCATGTTGGCCAAAAGTGACGTAAAGGCAAGTATCAGTATGCATTGTAGATAGTTTGCCGATGGCATGATGACCAAGAGTATGAAATATATATCAAGGGCGGAGAAGATGCGGCATGCCAGTTCCAATCCCACAGCGGCTGTGAAGGCTTTGTGGTTTTGCCTGTGGAGTGCTGCTATCTGGCTGTCGATGGTTGACAACTGTTCTTTATGGCTCTCGAAGAATCCCTGTGCCCATCGTTTCACCATCGGGAAACGACTCAACAAGCTTAGGCAACGTGTTGCGATGCCTTTTTTGTAACCTTTCAGGAAGAACCATATAGCCAACAGGCAGAATAGCGTTATGGCTGATAGGAGTATTGCCATGAACAACGTTACTCGTTCTGTGACGATGTAGAGCAACACTGACACGAGCCAGAACCAGAAATGTGAGAATATATGAGTCATGGCATATAGAATGACCGACGATGATGCTCTCTCTGTTCCTATTCGTGGAGAAAGGGACATTATTCTGTAAGGTTCTCCACCCATCAGCCCGCCTGGTGTAGCATAATTTAGTGCGAAGCCGCTTACCGTAATCTTATAAAGCCACCAGAAACCAACATCCTTCGCCCGCTCGTCGGTCTGTCCCTTGTCCTTGTTGTTGCGTATAATCACGTACCACGCTCCTGTGTTGAACATGTAAAGGAAGAACCATAGCGCAATTACGGCAAAGAACCAATAGCCTGCTCTCTGCAAGCCATTGAGTACTTGTCCGAAATCGAGCTGCGTCAGCATCAGTATGAGTGCTGCGATGCCGAAAACGAAGAATATGTTCTGATACTTCTTCTTCATGATGTGCGACTATTCCTTGTTGTTCTGCTCCTTTTCCGCTTGTTGTTGACTCTGTTGAGCCTCTGATGCTTCAGGCTTGTCACCGTTTTTCCTGCCGTCGCGTGTATTGTCTTGACGTTTGAACTGTTCCTTTGGACGTGGCTGTGCGAATCTTACCTTTTCGCCTTCGTCACGTTTCTCGTGGAATAGCTTTGGCAGTGGATTCTCAAAAGGCTCGTCATAGTTGATGCGGTTGCGATAGATGTCTATTGCCGTGAAGATGGCATGACGGAATGATGTCGGGTCTGCCTGGCACATGCCGGCTATGTCGTATGCTGTGCCGTGGTCGGGCGATGTGCGTACTATGGGAAGTCCTGCTGTGTAGTTTACGCCTTCTTCCACTGCAAGTGCCTTGAAAGGTGCCAGACCCTGGTCGTGGTACATGGCCAGTACGGCATCGAAGTTGACGTATGAACCACTTCCGAAAAATCCGTCGGCAGGATAAGGTCCGAAGGCTTGTATTCCAGCTTCTTCAAGTTCGTTGATGGCAGGAGTGATGATGTCTTTTTCCTCTGTGCCAATGACACCCTGGTCGCCGGCGTGTGGATTGAGCGCAAGAACGGCGATTCGTGGACATGATACTCGGAAGTCGCGGCGAAGGCTCTCGTTGAGAATCTTTGCCTTGCTGACTATGGCTTCCTTGGTTATTGCCTGCGCCACTTCCTTTATTGGCAAGTGTGTCGTTACCAAAGCCACGCGTAGAGGGCCGTTCATAAGTATCATTAGTGCTTGGTTTCCTTCTCCCACACAGTGCTCGATATACTCTGTGTGTCCATGGAACTTGAACATTTTGCTCTGTATGTTGTTCTTGTTTATTGGTGCCGTTATCAGAACGTCGTAAAGTTCAGAGCGATAGTCTGTCATTGCCCTGTCAAGAGCCTTAAGTGCTGCCTCGCCTGCTTCTTTTGACGCCATACCCATCTCTATCTTCACCTCCTCGTCGAATGTTGCAATGAGATTCAGCCGTCCGGGTTTTGCCTCGTCAGCCTTATCGATGATGCTAAAGTTTGTGGGTAAGCCCAGTAGCTTCTTGTGGTATGCTGCAACCTTTGGCGAACCATATACAATAGGTATGCAGAGTTCAAACATTTCAGGGTCGGCAAATGTCTTGAGTATCACCTCATATCCTATGCCGTTGGTATCTCCGTGCGTTATGGCAACGCGTATCAGTTTGTCTTCCATTCTTGTTACGTTTGTTATGTTTTCTTTTATTCAATCTTTAATGTGTATATTGAGGCTTCCAGCCGTTTCATCGTCTTTGCCTTTGATGTAGAAGGAGCATAGATGAATGCCTCTGCAGTGACAGTGCGGTTTCTGGCACTGTCAGTCATTGTAATGCTGACGAAAGGCCCTCCCATTGCATCGCCTTTCATCTGCCAGAGTCCGCGGGCAACGATGCCTTTGCCATATTGGCTGAACATCACGTCGGCTCTATGCTCGGTTGCCATTGCCATTCCCTCGTGCTCTCCCTTGATGTTGGCAGACATCACGCTGTCGCGCATTTTTATTATTTCTGATTGCGAGGTGCGTATTCCACTAACCGCATAGACGCAAATGTTGCGCATCGTCTTCTCCCCATTGTCCGACATCCAGATGAAGTCCTTGCCTGTCTTCGATGCCTTTATGTCAGCAGGGATGTTTATCTTGCAGCCTATGGCCTTTTCCACTTCCTTCATGGACTTCAGATTGTGGTTCTGAATGTCGTAGTCCATTGCCAGATTCATTTCGAACTGTTCGATAAGCCTTCGAAGAGCCTTAGCCACTTTTACGCTGTCAGTCCTGAAAACACGTTGCGAAGGAGTGGTTACTGAAATCAACAGTTGATTTCTCGCGTATGGATTCTTCTCATATCTTATCTTCGTGTGGTCTCCTGCATGTCTGACAACGACAATGGTTCTGTTGTATCGTGTGGTGGCGTCGATATGGCTGCCTTTGGCTATCGTGACATTAAACAGATGCTCTTGCTGTGGCAGTCCCTCCATTTCCACTCCCAACATTCCTGTTGTCGTAGTCCTTAGGGCGTTGTCCGTTGCCATCAAGGTTACGTCGTATGGCTCGCCAATGCTATTCGGTTTCCCCACATTCGTCTCTTTGCAAGCGGCAAGGGCAAGCAGCAAAAGGGCTAATATCACTCCTCTCTCCACACGGCTTTCTCCTCTCTGCTCTCTTCACATTCCTTTCTCGCAGTTGAAAGCAGTCCACAAGCGGCGAAGATGTCCTGTCCACGGCTGGCTCTTATAGTAGTGAAGACGCCGTGAGCTGAAAGGTAGTCGCGGAAGGATTCCATGCGATTCATGTCTGAGCCTGGTAGGTCAACGTCGGGAATGGCATGGAATCGTATTAGGTTTACCCTACATTCCAGTCCGTTTGTCAGTCGCACTATCTCACGGGCGTGAACCATTGAGTCGTTGACTCCGTTGAACATGATGTATTCGAATGAAGCCCTGCGCTGGTGTGTGAAGTCATATTGTTTCAGCAGTGCAACAATGTCAGTTATCGACATCTGTCGTTCGGCTGGCATCAGTCTTTGCCTCTGTTCTGGTAGCGGTGAGTGCATGCTAATGGCTATGTGACATTCGCTTTCGTCGAGGAATCGCTTTAGTTTGTTCTTTATTCCCACGCTACTCACCGTAATGCGTTTTGGACTCCATTGGAAACCATAGTCTGCGGTTAGTATCTGTGTCGCCTTCAACACGCTGTCGAGGTTGTCCATGGGCTCTCCCTGTCCCATGAACACAATGTTTGTGAGCTTGTCGCGCTCAGGTAATGCGCAAATCTGGTTCAGTATGTCAGCCGTGGTCAGATTTCCCTCGAATCCCTGCTTTCCCGTCTGGCAGAAAAGGCAGTTCATCTTGCAGCCCACCTGCGACGACACACAGAGGGTTGCACGGTCGTGGTCGGGAATATATACCGTCTCTACAAACTTTCCGTTTTCTGTTGGGAACAAATACTTTATTGTGCCGTCCTTCGACCTTTGGCAATCGAGTGGGGGCATTGTTCCAACGCAATACAGTTCAGCCAGACGGGCGCGGCCTACCTTCGAGATGTTTGTCATTTCGTCGATAGTTGTCGCGCCTGCCTGGTATAGCCATTTCGCTATCTGTGAAGCGGTGAAACGTGGTAGTCCCAGTTGTGCAACGACCTCCTTAATTTGGTCGGAGGTCATGCCTATGAGCCTACGTCTTGTATTGTCCTTCTCCATTTTCTTGCGTTTTAAAGTGCAAAATTAATGTAAAAAACGGACATTACAAAATAAAAGCCAAATATTTATGTTTTTTTTGTTTGCCAGTAACCGCTGGCGTCATTCTTCGTTGTCATCATCAAAGAGATCCTTTGATGTGTTCTTGTTGGAGTAGTCATGCCATTCTGTCACTTTCACGAGGTCAAAATATGCCATGTTCTCGCCGGTGTTGAAGTTATCGAAATATCCTCGGAAACGTTGTGTTGAACCACGCCAATAAAGGTCGTAGCGGTCGATGATGATGTTGTAGCCATCGTCGTAGTACATGTATATACGTCCGTTTCTCACCTTCCAGTCGAAACTGCTGTGATAGCATCGCCCGCGGTAGTCCCAGTCGCGCTCTTCACCAGTTCCACCGTTAGAGAAGTCTCCATATTGGTAGAACCTTATCTCAGTGTCCCAACTTTCCGAGTTGCCATAACGGTCCATGTAGTAGTTACCGTTGATGGTCCCCTGCCATATTCCCTCAAGATCCCATGCCGTCTCAACGTCCTCGTCGCAGCTTGTCATTGTCAGGGCAGTGAAGAGTATCATCGTCATCAGCCCAATATTGCTTACCAGTCTTTTCATAGTTAAAATCTTTTTGTTATACTATTTGACTGCAAAATTACTCTAAAAACTACAGACTTGGTAGAGAAATTTCCTATTCTTCAATAGGGATTTTCCTATTCTGACGTTTTCTTGCCGAAATCGGGGTCAATTTTCAGGAAAGATGTTACGATGTAGGTCATAGAACATGCTATCATCACAATTATGAAGAATGCCCTATAGCCCACAGCCTCCTGCAATGCGCCTGCTATAAGGCCAGGAAGCATCATCGACAGTGCCATAAAAGCAGTGCAGATGGCGTAGTGGCTTGTCTTGTGTTCCCCTTGGCTATAATATATAAGGTATAGCATATAGGCAGTGAAGCCGAAGCCGTATCCAAACTGTTCAATGAAAATGCCTATACTAATGACAAGTAGGTTGGAAGGCATTGCATAGCTTAGATAGACATAAACGATGTCAGGGAGCGTTATAGCCATTACCATTGGCCATAGCCAGCGTTTCAGACCGTTGCGGCTGGCTGCTATTCCTCCGAGTATTCCTCCGAGGGTCAGACCTATTATGCCTACTGTGCCTTGTGCCAGTCCGTATTCCGAGTCGGAGAGTCCGAGGCCGCCATTATGCTGATGATCTACAAGGAACAGTGCGGAGACTTTGGCAAGCAGTCCTTCAGGCATTCGGTAGAATAGCATGAAGCAAATTCCAACAACCACCTGTGGCTTGTTGAAGAAGGTGCGAATGGTACGCCCCAGTTCAATAATCAGCTCTCTCGCGCCCATTTTGCCGTGGTCGTTGTCTTCCTTTGGTTTTGGCAATACCCAGCTGTGATAAAGCCAGAGAGCGATGAAAAGTCCCGCTGCAAGATAGAACATCAGGCTCCAAGAGTACCTTACGTTCCTTGTCACTACGGCGATGTTTCCTGCTAAAGCCACGAGCATTCCCTGTCCGAATATAGTCGCAATGCGGTAGAATGTCGAGCGGATGCCTACGAACCATGCCTGCTGGTGATGGTTAAGCCCGAGCATGTAGAAACCGTCGGCTGCTATGTCGTGTGTGGCACTTGAGAACGCCATCAGCCAGAAGAAGCACAGCGAGCCTTGGAGCCACCATGCTGTTGGTATGGTGAAAGCCACGCCTCCGAGGGCGGCGCCAATGAGCAACTGCATGGTTACTATCCACCAGCGTTTGGTCTTGATGATGTCAATGAACGGACTCCAGAATGGTTTTATCACCCAAGGCAGATAGAGCCACGAGGTGTAGAGCGTGATGTCGGTGTTCGACATTCCCATTCGCTTGTACATTATCAGCGAAATGACCATCACCGTCACGTAAGGGATTCCTTCTGCAAAATATAGTGTGGGCACCCAGGCCCAGGGATTTTTTCTTGACATGGTTTCTTTTTTTTTTCTGTCTCATGGGGGCGTGATGCCCACGTTCTTAGTGTTATTCGTAAAGTTTTTTAATTTCCGCACCTCGGTAGTAGTGCAGTAGAATGTCGTCGTAGTTGTAGTCTTCGTTACTCATCATGGCCGCACCTATCTGGCACATTCCCACACCATGCCCCCAACCAGCTCCCGTGAGTATGAAGCGTTGTGGTATGCCGTCGTTGTCGATTTCCTCTCGCTCTACCACGAAGGCACTGCTGTACAAATGTGTCTGGCTCAGCGTTCGGCGTATCTCAAGTTCCTTACCTATGGTGAGCGTCTTTTTCGTACCGATTATTTTCAGTCGGCAAATACGCCCGCTCTTGCCTCGTTGCTGAGGTATGAGATCGACTATCTTTCCGAAGTCGTCCTTGGTTTTTTCATTTATCAGTGCCGTCAACTCTTCCTGGCTGTATTCCACGTGCCAGCGATAGAAGTCGGGAGTCTCTTGGTCGTAGTCGTTAAGCACCTCGGCGAGCACCCTTTGGTCGTTGGTGTTGCAGAAAGATGGTGGCGAGGTCATGATCCATTGCTTTGCCTGATTCTCGTCGGTTAGGTCGGGAATGATGCCGTTGCCGTCTCTGACGGCTATTAGATATGGCTTTGGAATGTTTTCCCAGCAGTTTTGGAATTCCTCCGTCACTCCTCCGCAGCATTTGCTGAAACGAGCGTCGCATATTTCATCTTTCTCGACAAGCACTTGTCCGCGCGTAGCTCTGACGGCATTCATCACCTCCGCTTTCCTTTCTGTGGTGATGCCCTGATAGCGTTGGCAGTGGTCGTCGGCACAGACGTCGAATATAGTGTGGTCCTCTCGGTCGTACCACCTTATTATTTCATCCTCTTTCTTGATGAACGAGAAGAAGTTGTTTTGTCCTTCCTTCAGATGTTGACGCTTCTCCATCTGTGCGAGTAGCCAGCTTCTTGAGATGACGGAATGTGCCTTCAGGAGCTCAGCCGACGATGTTGACCTCATCTCGCTGGAAATGACGCTCGACAGGTATTGTTCTACGGGCAGACGGTTTATGGCGGTTATCTTGTCAGCCTCTACCACAAGCAGTAGCGTACCGTTGAAGGTCTGCGTCTGCTTCCTTTGCCAGTGAAAATCAATTCCTATGGTCACCTCATGTAGCGAGAATGATGCGTCATCGCTCTGCGGCGTAAAGGTAAGTTCCCTGTATTGGTTGCCACGCCAAAGTATGCCGCCCTCCGAAAATTCCACCATCTGGAGTCCCTCGATGCTCTCGCCCTTGGCTGTGTACGGGGCATTCAGGTCGAAGGTTATCTTCTGTGCGCTTAGTATGCCTACCGTTACCTCTGGTTCCGCATCGTAGGTCTTTTTGTGGTGGGCTGTGAGGCTCTGGCTCTTTAGTCTTTCCCTGATTGATTTGGCATCCTCTTCATTCAGAGCCACCTCCCTAATGATTGCCACAGCCCGCTCTGCCGTGAGCTTCCTGAAATCCTCTTCTCTTGGCGTGATTATGAGTCCCGACATGTCGAGGGCTCCCGGACTAACGAGACATTGGTCTGTCCCATCGGCGTAGTAGCAGTCTGGACGGTGCTTTGACCTCGGAATTACTACCGTAATGAAGTCGTCGCCCTGTCGCCATGCAATTATGTTCATCATCGGTTCCGTTTCTTCGGGATTCTGTGGCATGACGTTGTAGAGTCTCTCAAAGAGGATTGCCGTTGTCTTTGTGTCGTGGCTGCGCAACAGTAGTGCAAAGCAGATGTAGTCGCTTATCTGCCATATTCCCTCGTTGTCGTTGACGGTGAGGAGTGGCTTTAGGTTGCGGCTTAATCGTTGCCAGCTACGTTGCAGCGGCAACATCCCTTTCGTACCTGCTTGGAAATGAGCGTGGTCGGGAGCTGAAGCACCACATTTCGGACCATTGTAGAATACCATCTGGTCGGGGTATTCGCTCAGTATTCGCATCATTTCGTCGAAGTTCCCCTTTATCTTTTGTGGTTCATGTCTCTTTGACGGAATGGTGAAATGAGTAGGTAGTATGGGGTAGGGATTGACGAGCAGTTCAAACCTTTCGTCAATGTCTTTCTTTATTTGTTCTGTCGGACGGTTAGCTTCGCAGAGGAAACAGGCGCGCTTGGCTATCGACTGTTTGTCAATCTTTGCCCCTGTCGATGTGATGCGTGCCGGGTTGAACTGCAGAATCAGCTCCGAGTCTTCATATTGCAGCTCCCTGCTTTTCACGTTCTGTAGTTCGATGTATCGTTTTCTTGCATCGTCCCATGTCTCTATCTGCCTGTTGAAGAATCGTAGCAACGTGCTGTCTGCCATGATGTCCTCCTTCCCGCTAAGCTGTTGCTGGCGAGCCGATATCTCAAGTGTGCGCAGCCTGTCCTTGTACAGGTTGTTGGCGTTGACCTTTTCCACGCTTAGGGCGGCGTCGCTGTTGCCACCCCATCGGCGACATAGGTACAGCTCGTCGTAGATGCGTCCTATGCGGTAGTGGCGTGAGAAGATGAGCCCGAGGGCGTAGTCTTCGCCGTAGCTCGTGTTTGGGAACTGTATCTGTCGAAGTAGTGGAGTGAAGAAGGCTCTTGGAGCTCCCAGCCCGTTTATGCGCAAGGCGTTGTTGGGGCCGTTCTCCTCTGTCCATTCATGGTGGTCGATGAGTCCTGGCGGCAGGGTGTTGAGGTCGAAGTCGCACATGCGGTACGAACCGATTATCATGGCTGCCTTTTGTTCCTTGAAGGCATCAACTATGCGTTGTAGCGTGTCGGTACCGCTATAAAGGTCGTCGCTGTCGAGTTGCACGGCGAAGCGTCCGCATCGGCTGTCGCAGATGGCTATGTTCCAGCAGCCTCCTATGCCCAGGTCGAAGCGTTCGGGTATAATGTGTATCAGTTCTGAATCGGGAGTTGATAATGGAGAGTGTACGCGAAGCTGCTCTATTATCTCTCCTGTTCGGTCAGTGGAGTGGTTGTCCACCACAATGACGTTGAATTTGAAGTTCGTCTTCTGTCTCAGTGCGCTCTCCACGGCATCGCGAATGGTCTTCTCGCGGTTCTTTACCGGTATTACTACCGTAGCCTCAACGTCAAAGTCCTGTTCGTTGAAGTCGGGAGTCTTGTATCGTGACGTGTCGATGAGTGCGCCAATTGCTTCGAGGTGTCGTGTGACGCACTGTTCCATCTCTATCTGTACCTTCCTGTTGGCAGGATTTACGTAGTCGAATTGTTTTGCTCCGCTTGTCCTTAGGTCAGTCTCCTCCTCAGTGTAGAGGTATTCGTTGATGTGGAATATCTCGCCTTGTCTGCTAAGGAACAGTCGCATGTCGTAAAGTGCTCCAAACAGCAGTGTCTCGTCCTCTGTCTGTCTGGCATAGTCGTGCAGCAGTGGTGTCTTTATTAGTAGCAGCGAACCGAAGTCGAAGTCGTCTCTTACGCTGCCTTTTTGGTAGTCGATGGCGGGATGTTGCTTCAGTTGTCCTTCCTCTAATGAATAGTGGTCGCTGTAAACCATTGCGGCGTTTGAGTCGCTTGCCACTCTAAGCAGTCGTTCCAGTGCTGTCTGTCCTATGCTTAGTCGTGTCGATTTAGTTAGCAGCAGTATGTATTCTGCCGTTGCCGCTGCCGCAATCTTTCGTATGGTGGCTGAGCTTGTGGGTCTGTCAACCTCTATCATGCCGCAGCCCTCTGGCTCGTTGCCCGTTTCATAGTCGGCATCAGCCGTAAGTATGAATATGTTTTGTATCGTGCGGCTGTTGCGCAGCTTTGCAATCTCGTCGTTGAGATTGTCGGGGTTGTCGCACGTTAGGAAGCAGTCAATCTTTTGTCTCATCTTGCCAGTCGGTTCTTCGTTTCTTCGTATTCGGCCTTTAGTCGGGCCATTATGGTTGCCACGTCGTCGATGGTTTTCACGGCAGAGGCAATCTGTCCTATCTCAATCTCTCCTCCTTCAATGTCACCTTCGAAGATTCCTCGTTTTGAAGCAGCCTTTCCGAGTATCTCTCTCAATTCTTCCGCTTCGGCTCCCCTTGCCTCGGCTTCTGCCAGTGATGTGTATAGTCGGTTCTTTACCAGTCGTGTAGGCGATATTTTCTTTATGCACAGCATGGTGTCGCCTTCCTCAAGCTGTGTGCAGCGTACCTTGAATGTCTCGGCGGCGGAGCTTTCCTTGGCAAGGGCGAACAGCGTGCCAATCTGCACTCCTTCTGCCCCTAAGGCTTCGGCGGCTACGATGGCGGCTCCTGAGCCAATGCCTCCCGCAGCTATCAGTGGCAGTGTGGTGGCTTGTCTCACCTGAGGTATGAGGGTCAGCGTGGTGGTCTCCTCGCGCCCGTTATGTCCTCCTGCCTCAAAGCCTTCCGCCACGATGGCGTCAACTCCTGCTTCTTCGCATTTGCGGGCGAACTTGCTGCTTGACACTACGTGTGCCACCTTGATGCCGTGCTTGTGTAGGAAGTCGGTATATTTCTTGGGTGAGCCCGCTGACGTGAAGACGACTTTCACGTCTTCAGCGACGATGATGTCCATCAGTCGATCTATTTCTGGATACATCAGCGGGATATTTATGCCCCAAGGATTATCTGTCGCCATCTTCATCTTCTGTATATGTTCGGTGAGTGTCTCTGGGTGCATTGAACCTGCTCCCAGCAGTCCGAGACCGCCGGCATTGCTTACCGCAGAGGCAAGGCGCCATCCGCTGCACCACACCATACCGCCTTGAATTATTGGAAGTTCTATGCCAAACAATTCGCATATTCTGTTCTTATTCATAGCTTCTGTTTTTTATTTGGGAGCAAAATTACTGAAAAAGATTGAATATGCAAAATAAAAGTCGAATTCTTTTCTTAATAATCTGAAATGAAAGAGTTGACGGGCCGTCTCAGCTTGCCAACTGAAACAACTCGTCAACTTATTACTTGCGGAACTTGAATAAGTAAAATCCAAATAGCCGATACTTACGCCTGATAGAGGC
>JBJEKR010000062.1:0-17802 GCA_051878735.1 Prevotella sp.
TAGAGCATTGGCTTCCCAAGCCGAGGGTCGCGGGTTCGAGTCCCGTTTACCGCTCAAAAGAAAGGACACCAAACCTAAAGAACCTTAAATAGACTAATTTTCATATCTCAAAAGAGAAGGAGCCGTGGACGATGTGCATCGTCCGCGGCTCATTGCATTATTATATTCTTGACACATTCTTCACGCCCTTTATTGCCTTTAGCTTTTTTATCAAAGCTTCCAGACGCGATGTGTCGTCGAGCATAACAACAAGATTGCCACTGAATAAACCATCGTGGCTGTCGATGCTTATGCTACGAAGTGTCAGTTTCTCCTCACGACTTATTATGCTTGTCATATTGTTGACGATGCCAATGTCGTCGGTTCCCACCACGCGCAAGGTGATGCTGTATTGCGACGAGCCTTTTCCGCTCCAACGGGCACGTACTATACGATAACCAAAGCGTTTACGTAACTCAGGTGCGTTTGGACAGTCGCAGCGATGGATCTTTATTCCGCCACCCGCAGTGACGAATCCGAATACCTCGTCGCCATATATTGGCTGGCAACATTTGGCGAGTTGGAAGTCGATGCCTTTCAAGTTGCGGTCAATGACGAGTACATCGTCATTGTGCCTTACCACATTATTGTCACTGCCAGCCTGCAAGCTAAAGCCCTCGGCACTCTTTGCCACGTTGTCACCAATAATGTTCTGTTCCTTCTCCTTAAGTTCGAGATATTTTTCAATCACAGTGTTTACGTCAAGCTCACCGTCGGCAATCTGCTTGTAGAAGTCGCTCACTTCCTTGAACCTCAGTTTCTTTATCAGTCGGGTCATCAGCGACTCTTCAAGCTCAATCTTGCGGTTCTTGAACTTTCGTTCTATCATCTCCTTGGCAAAAAGGCCTTCCTTCGCCTGTGTTTCCTTCAGGGCAAGACGTATTTTCGCCTTGGCGCGTGAGGTCTGAACAATGTTCAGCCAATCGTGCTTAGGCTTCTGTATGCTTGATGTTAAAATCTCCACTTGGTCGCCGCTGCGAAGAGGTTCGCGGAATGTCACCACCTTGTTGTTTATACGCGCACCCGTGCACGTGTTGCCAATCTTCGAGTGTATATGGTAGGCAAAGTCGAGCACTGTTGCACCTTTGGGGAATTTGAACAGGTCTCCTTTTGGCGAAAAGACAAACACCTCGTCTTCATACAGGTCCATTTTGAACTGGTCCATGACCTGCAAGTCGTCGCTGGTTTCCAAAATGTTTCGAATGTTGTTAAGCCATTCGTCGAGTCCTGTCTCTCCTTTCACTCCCTTGTATCGCCAGTGTGCAGCGACTCCCCTCTCTGCTATCTCGTCCATTCTTTCTGTCCTTATCTGCACCTCCACCCATTTCTTCTCTGGTCCGAGAACGGTAATGTGGAGGCTTTCGTAGCCATTCGACTTTGGCACCGACAGCCAGTCGCGCAATCGTTTTGGGTTTGGCTGATACATGTCGGTAATGATGGAATAGACTTGCCAGCATTGCATTTTCTCCAGTTCACGTGGAGAGTCGAGAATGATTCTTATGGCGAATAGGTCGTAAATGCCTTCGAATGTGCATTTTTGCTTCTTCATTTTCTGCCAAATGCTGTGTATGCTCTTGGTACGCCCCTTAATGTGGAAATGCAGTCCTACCTGTGCCAGTTTTTGGCTCACAGGCTCTATGAAGCTCTTGATGTATGCATCGCGTGCCTCTTTGGTCGCATTCAGTTTTTCCTTGATGTGGTAGTATGCATCGTGTTCGAGATATTTCAGCGATAGGTCTTCCAGTTCGCTCTTCAGCTTGTATAGTCCGAGCTTATGGGCGAGTGGAGCGTAGAGATATGCAGCTTCTTCTGAAACTTTATGTCGTGCGTCGTCGTTGTTGTTATCCTTTATTTGTCTCATTAGGTTGACGCGGTTGGCAATCATGATAAGGATTACCCTCATGTCTTCAGCAAATGACAGCAGTAGGTTGCGGAAGTTCTCGCTTTCCACGACGGGATTCTTCTTGTATAGTTCGGCAATGCGTTGCAATCCATGCAGTATGCGCGCTACCGACTCGCCAAATTGCATGCGTATTTCATCGACGGTGATGAATCCGTCTTCAACGCTTGGATGAAGCATAATGGCAAGCACAGCGTCGCGGCGCAGTCCAATTTCCTCCACCACTATCATGGCCGTCTGCAATCCAAAAAGAATTGGGTTTAGGCCAAATACGTCGCGGTGAATAAGATTTTCGTCCACTGTCTTCTTAAGATGCAACCTAATCTTAGCCTCGTCGTCAGGCTGTAGCGATGCACCAATGTTGTTTTTCAGTCGAGTGTAGAGTTCTGCTATTTCTTCCTTCTCAAACGACGAAAATTCGAATTTTTCTGCCATAATTATATCGCTTTTGTGATAATTTTGATGCAAAGATACAATTTTTTGCCGATTTATTTTCTTTTTCCAATAAAAGTTAGTACTTTTGAAGCATAATTCACCAAATATACCACAAATATGCTAACACAACAAGACCTAAAGCAGATTGCCGAAAAAGGCATTACTGAAGAGAAACTCAACTCACAGTTGGAAGAATTTAAGACGGGTTTCCCTTTTTTGAAGTTGGAAGCCGCCGCAAGTGTGGAACATGGAATCGTCGCCACTACACCAGAACAGGTGGGACAATATGAGGAGGCGTGGGAGAATTATAAGGCCCAGGGCCACTCCATCGTGAAGTTCGTGCCTGCCTCAGGTGCTGCTTCGCGTATGTTCAAGGACATGTTCGCTTTCGTAGATGCCGAATATGATGTTCCGACAACCGATTTCGAGAAGAAGTATTTCGACAACATCATGAATTTTGCTTTCTATGATGCTCTTGATGAGGTTTGTCGCAAAAATTCCGGCATGGGCATTAGCGAGCTTATTGCCAACGGACGTTACAAGGAGGTGGCTTCAAACATGCTCAAGCCAGAGGGACTGAACTATGGTCAGCTGCCAAAGGGAATGCTCCTCTTCCACAAATATATCGAGGGTACGCGCACCCCTATGGAGGAGCATCTTGTCGAAGGAGCTCTCTATGCTGCCAGTGAAGGAAAGGCTGCTGTTCATTTTACCGTTAGTCATGACCACCTTCCATTGTTCAAGCAGCGTGTTGCCGACAAGCTCGATTACTATGCCAATAAATATGGTATTACCTACGACATCACGTTCTCAGAGCAAAAGCCAAGCACAGACACTGTTGCTGCCAATCCAGACAACACACCATTCCGCAATAGCGATGGCTCGTTGCTGTTCCGTCCTGGTGGCCACGGCGCACTCATAGAGAATCTTAACGAGATTGATGCCGATGTCATCTTCATCAAGAACATCGACAACGTGGTGCCTGATCGCCTGAAAGCTGATACCGTTACTTACAAGCAGGTTATTGCCGGAATACTTGTCAGCTTGCAGAAACGTACATTCGAATATCTTGAAGTTCTCGATTCTGGTATCTACAACCACGACAAACTTGAGGAAATCATCCGCTTCGTACAGCATGACCTTTGCTGTCGCAAACTTGACATCAAGGAGCTGGAAGATGCCGACCTCGTTCTCTATCTGCGCAAGAAGCTCAACCGACCAATGCGTGTCTGTGGCGTAGTGAAGAATGTTGGTGAGCCTGGTGGTGGTCCGTTCCTTACATATAATCAGGATGGTACCGTTAGTCTTCAGATCCTTGAGAGCAGTCAGATTGACAAGAACAATAAGGAATATATGGAGATGTTCACGAAGGGAACACATTTCAATCCCGTCGATCTCGTTTGTGCCGTCAAGGACTATAAGGGACAGCCATTCAACTTGCCTGATTTCGTCGATCGTACCACAGGCTTCATTTCTTCAAAGAGCAAGAATGGCAAGGAACTTAAGGCACTTGAGTTGCCTGGTCTCTGGAATGGTGCAATGAGCGACTGGAACACCATTTTCGTTGAGGTTCCTCTTTCAACATTCAATCCTGTTAAGACTGTCAACGATTTGTTGCGTGAACAGCATCAGTAAATGAAGAATGAAGAGTGAAGAGTGAAAAATGAAGAATGAAGAGTGAAGAATGGGCTGCGCATAATCTGCGTTTGTGTTATTCTTCACTCTTCATTTTTCGTTCTTCATTTCTTATTACAGTATTTCTTTATTATTCCGTAAGCCTTGTAAAGACCTAATTCTCCTGCTTTGCTAAGGTCTTTTACCGCCAATTCGTTTTGTTTCTGTCGCAAATGCACAAGACCGCGGTTGTAGTAAGCTTCGGCAAGGTTCTCGTCAATGGCTGTGGCTTGGTCAAAGTCTTCAATGGCTTTTTCCAATTCGCCTCTTTGGGAATAGACGTTGCCTCGGTCGTAATATAAGTAAGCACACCTCGGATTCAAGTCAATGGCGTGGTTGAAATCATCTATCACCGCAACCATTTTCATGTCGGTAGCATCGTGGTTCTTGTTGTCGGTTGATAGCATTATGTCCACCTGCTTCATACGACATACTCCTCGTTGCCAGTAGGGAAGGGCGGAGAGGCTATCGACGGCAATATACGAAGTGAGGTCTTCAACGGCATCCTGGAAATTCTGTACCACGGAGTATGCTACGGCACGTCTCAGCAGTATTGGTGCTGCTTTTCTCTCGTCCTTCGTTATGGTTATTTCTGCCGAAAGTGATGCTATGAGGTCAAAATAGGTTTGTGTGGAACGCTCGTCGAGTATTGTTGTGGAAGACGTGAGGCATAATGGCTTCCCATTAGGTGCCAACAAGTTGAACTCGTCGATGACATGGTCGTAAGGAACATAAGTCTCCACCTCGCTTTGATGGCGTTCGAACGCCATTCCATACATTGCCATTGGATCGAGGTCTGTCTGTCGATTTTGCACTCGTCCACGATAGTCGTTCTTGTACTGGTGTTCCATTTCCTGCTCGTCGGCAACCACAAGCTGGTTGTATTTCTCGAGGTCTTGGTCGCTTCTCTTTCGCAGTTGTTTCTTGTTCAGTCGTGGCTGTATGCCATATAGCGACTTGTACAATTGCGCCTTATAGACGCGGAATTCGTCAGCCTCAGCCTGCTTTGTCATGCCCAGTCGTCGGTAGCAACTGGCTCGGCTTTGCAGTCCTGTCCAAAAGTTGGGGAACTCGTCGATTACCTTGGTGTAGTCTCTTATTGCGCCTCGTAGGTTGCCAGTCTTGTCGAGCAGCAAGGCACGGTTGTAGAGTGCCATGAGGTTGTCGGGTTCAAGATGCAGAACGAAGTCAAAGTCGGTTATCGCCCTGTTGTCGTCGCCTACCTGTGCGCGCAACAAGCCACGATTGTAGTGTGCAAGGAAATTGTTTGGGTCAATGTCGAGTGCCATGTCGTAGTCGGCCATTGTGCCTCGCAGATTGTTTTGATTAACGCGTGCAAGGGCGCGGTTAATGTAGTTGGCCGCATTTTTCGGCTGGAGGTGAATAGCCTTGTCCAGATTCTTTTCTGCTTCCTTCCATTTCTTCCTTGAAAGGCTGATGCTTGCCAAGGCTTGCCATGTGGTACTCTCGTACGGATCGATGTCGATGCTTTGGTTTAGTGACTTTATAGCCTTTGTCGTGTCCTCTTTGTGTATGTACACTTCTGCCTGCATGGCATATCCCCTTGCGTAGCGTTTCCATCGGGTCAGCATGGTGTCGAGTTCTCCCAGTGCAGTGTCGTACTCCTTGTTCTGTATGCGGCAAAGCACTCTGTTGTGCCACAACGTCTGATTCTCAGGGTCGTATCTCAGTGCTTTGCCATAGTCTTCTATTGCCTCGGTGAATTTCTGTTGTTGTATGCGTGCCAAGCCTCGCAGCTCATAAACGTTGGTTATGAAAGGATTTATTTTTATGGCCTGTGAGCAGTCGTTTTCCGCACCTATGAAATCGTCGAGGTTGTATTTTGCCACGGCTCTATAGAACCACGGCTCGTAGAGATAAGGCTTTGCATTGATGGCTTGATTGAAATATTGTATGGAAAGTACGTAGTCTTCAAAATACAATGCGTTTCGACCAATGATTAGCAATCGGTCAATATTGTATTGTGCCATGGCATAAACCGACCATAGCATCGTCGCTATGATGAATACAGTCTTTCTATACATTTTTTACATTCTTATCTTCTGGTCAGCACTTTTGTCTTGTATCCACAGCGGAAGCGTCCTTGAAGTAGTGCTTTTAATTTGCTCTTTATCAGTTGCTTGCGTAGGGGCGATATTCGGTCGATAAACATTTTTCCGTCGAGGTGGTCAAACTCATGCTGCATGCAGCGTGCGAGGAATCCTTCCACCCATTCGTCGTGTGGATTCATGTCAGCATCGAGATATTGCACTCTGATTCGTTTTGGTCTGACCACCTTCTCGTGTATTGCCGGAAGTGATAGGCATCCCTCCTCTTGCGAGTCGGTCTCAGTGTCGTCATATTCCACGATGTGTGCATTGATGAATGCCTTTTTGAATCCTGTGTATTCCGGCATGTCATCCTTTAGCACGTCAAGGTCAATGACAACGACACGAATGTCCTTGCCAATCTGTGGCGCAGCAAGTCCCACGCCGTCAGCCTCTGTTAGCGTTTCAAACATGTCGTCAAGCAGTTGCTTCAGGTCAGGGAAGTCTGTCGGAATGTCCTGTGCCTCTTTTCTCAGTACAGGTTGTCCGTAAGTATAAATTGGTAAAATCATATCTTTTTTGAGTTCATGTAGTCTTGCAAGATTATCGTTGCGCTTATTTCGTCAACAAGAGCCTTGTCCTGCCTTGCCTTGCGTCTCAATCCGCCGTCAATCATGGCTCTATGAGCCAGTACAGACGTGAACCGTTCGTCATAGAAATCCACAGGAATCTGTGGCAGCGTTTTCCTTAATTGAGTCACAAAAGCCTTAACACGCGGCAAGTTTTCGCTGGGTTGTCCGTTAGGTTGTCTGGGCTCTCCCACGATGATGCGTTCCACTTGTTCGCGTGTAGTATAATCCTTGATGAAAGTGAGAAGCTCCGATGTAGGTACGGTCGCCAATCCTCCGGGAATAATCTGCAGAGGATCGGTGACCGCTATTCCACATCTCTTCTTGCCGTAATCGACAGAAAGAAGTCTTGCCATATAATTATATCGGTGTCAACTTGTCAACTCGTTAATTTGTCAACTCGTCAACTCCTAATTTATTTTGCAAGCAGCCATGCGTCTGGATACTTCGAACGGAACTCGTTGCGGCTTGCAGCAGCGTCAGCCTTATTGTCAAATGTTGCTGCCACTACGCGATACATGTTGCGGTCCTCGTTCTTTACAATCTGTGCATCATAGCCAGCATCCTTCAACTGAGCCTGCAGACCTTCGGCGTTGGCGCGTACAGAGAATGAACCTACTACAACACTGAAGTTCTTCAATCCCGAACCGCTTACCAGTGATACGCTTTCCTGGCGCACCTGTACGTTGTCCATATTGTCAACTACGCGTCCTTCTGTGGCTGGTTTTGTCTCTATTGGTGCCACTACATTCACTGGTGCCTGTTCTGTTACTTCTGGTGTGGTAGGCTGCGCAGCTTCCTGAGCCTTAGCCTTCTCGTAGGCCTTCTTATAAGCGCTCTCGCTGGATTTACAACTTGTAAAAGCCAGTGCTGCACAGAGTCCAGCACAAAATACAAAATACTTCTTCATATTCGTTATGTTGTTATTGAATTAATTTTTACTTCTCCATACAGAGTGATGTTACATTGTGCGAAATTACAAATAATAGCTGAAATACGTGCAAAATATCTGCATAAAGTTTGTTAAATCATTAAAATACGGGCGATTTAACAAAAAATCACGTACCTAACCATTGCCTTTCAAATTATTTTTCCTATTTTTGCCCTCACAAACAAGTCATGTTTATAGTTTAGTAATTTAATAATAATGGTATGAAGAGTTTAGGTTATATTGGCGCTTTCCTTGGAGGCGCGATTGCAGGAGCCGCTCTCGGGCTGCTCATGGCACCAGAGAAGGGAAAAGACACAAGGACGAGAATCGCCGACACTGTGGATGACTTCCTAAAGAAGCACAACATCAAGGTGTCGCGCCGTGATGTCGATGATTTGGTCGATGACATTCAGGAGGCTACCCCAGAAGAGTAGGAATCAACCTTTGTCTCACCATTATTTCTGAGTGTATGTTGTCAAACGACAGGAACATTGAGACTATCGCCCAATTGGTGGAGGCGGTGAAGGATTACGTCGAGCTTCAGAAAGACTATCTAAAGCTCGACGTAATTGAAAAGGCTGTAAGACTTCTTACGGCTGCAACCCTCATCATTGTGGCTTTCCTCTTCTTGTTGGCCATAATGCTTTACATTTCCTTTGCCGTCATTTATTGGATGGCACCAGAGACAGGAATGGCAGAAGCATTCGCCATCATGGGAGGTGTTTATGTCTTGCTTCTGATCTTCGTTTTCGTCTATAAGAAGAAACTCATTGAGCGACCACTTGTCAAGTGTTTCGCAAACATTCTTTTAAGTTAAACACCACGAGTATGACAAATACCATCCGTAACATTGAGGATGTCCTGTTGAAGAAGGAAGAACTCAGGAATGAGATAGACAAGCGAAGTGACATTATCGCCAACCTGTGGGGCGAACTCACCACAGTGAAGAAATCTGATGACAAAGGCGAGTTTATTGCCAACGTCATCAGTAAGGGCATCATGACGTTTGATGCCGTTATGGTCATATCCAAACTTTACCGTCGTTACGGAAACATTTTCAGTAAGAAGAAAAGACGCCGTTGAGCAAAATAGCTTATCACTGAATAGACCGCTTCGTCTATTCCTTTTTGAATTGAATCAGGCATTTTCGTCCCCACACCAGAACAAAGGCGAAGCTGACGCGGGTTATGATGAGCAGTATTGCGGAAATGCCTGTGGCAGCAAAGACGATAGTGTCTTCAAGCATCGAGTGGTTCATTATGAGATGATAGTTTACGTCGTTTGCCTCTTCCTTCGTCACTATGCCTTTCTCCTCAAGTTCGAGCATCACTGCCGAGCCGTAGCTTATGCCTAACACATTGCCTACGAGCCACATGTAGGAGGCGTGTCTTGGCAGTCCGAACACCCTCATCATGGGAGAGAGCAGATTCGACAAGGGGTCGAGCAGGCGGTAGGCTTCGAGCATTCGTTGTACAACCATAAGCGAGAAGATTATAAGTACCACCATCAGAGACATTTTTATTTGCGATACGACCCATGTTGTCATCACCTCGCTGAAGCCGCTGTCTGCCTCTGCGCCGAGATAGATGTATATCTCTGGCATCTCTGGCAAAATGGCATTGAGAATCATGGCACAAGCCAATGCCATAATGATGCGTATTGCACCCATGGTCCAAAACGAAGACCCCGTCTTCCTGTTCACGGAACATTCCATAGGCAGGGCATGGCACAGTGCAATCATCAGTGCCATTATTGAGGCTTGCTTCATTGTCAATGGAATGGACATCATAACGGCAAGTCCTGCATAAGTTCCTGCTGCGGCACCCGAAATGAATGCCATTGCCGACTCCCCAGGCAGACCAAAGTGTACGAACATTGGATTTATCCATGTCGCAATCCATGCAAGTATGCCGAAATGCTGCATGAGAGTCACAGCCAACGAAATGGGTATCATCAGTTTCAGTAACCACACAGTACTTTTCCATGTGGCTGGCAGTGCCATAAGAATACTGTTCCTAATCTTTTTCATAGCTCTGTATGTACTCTCTGACGAAATGTGGAAATGTGTGTTCGCCGAGGCGTGGGGAAAAGGCAAAGCCTTCGTAGAAGAAAGATTGGAGGTCTGATGGTGAAGTGATATGGTGATTGAGAATGTGGCGTACCATTGCTCCGCGACACGACTTTGCCCATACAGCCTGCATCTTAAGCGTGCCGTCCTTCTGACGGACATAGAACAACGGATGGATAACCTCTACCTCACGGCAAACACGCTGCCAGTCAAACAGGTGTTCGTATTCCTCTGTCGAGAGATGCAATAGTATTCCGTCGTCGGCCTTTACGCTATCTATCAGCACGTCTGTCAGCTTGTCGCGCCAAAACTGGTTGATGGGCTTGCCGTTGGTCGATGGCAGACAAACGGAGTGTTCCATGCGGTAAGGCACAATGGCATCCATAGGGCGCAATAATCCGTACAGAAAACACGTTATCCACAAATGGCTTTGAGCGAGCTTTAATGCTTCTTCGCTTAGTGTCGCTGCGCGCAGATGCTTATAAGCCTGTCCGTTGTAAGCCAACAATGCAGGTCGCTTTGGAGCCGTGAAGAAGTTTTGGTAGCGTTGCCAGTTTTCAGCCGCTATCTTTCGGCTACAGTCAAGTTGACGCTCAAGCGTTGGTATGTCTAAAGCCGTCATTTCCAAAGCCAGCTTGTTAGTCACTGATTGGAACTGAGGTTCTGACCAAGGTTCTCTCTCCACCTTGTCGAACATTATCTTTGCATTAGCAAGTAGTATCTGCATAAAGTCGTTTTCCTTTTATGTAAAGATGTGCAAAACATTCAGGTCTCCAAACTCTTCTCACTTTTTCTTTTTCTTCTTTTTCTTTTTTGCTCCGAAGAGGTCGCGGAAGTTGTTGAAGTCCTTCTTCATTATCAAGCCGATGCCTTGGGTGTTGAGGCTCGACTTGGTGAAATAGCGGTCGTTGGTCTCGTTGTAAACCTTCAGTGCGAAGTTGCCGTTTGGAGTCAGAAGATAGCGGATGTCGAAGTCGCCTATGAACGACGTACTGGCTGTGGCTGCGTTGTCGCGGTAGCCGAATTGTCCGTTTATTAGCAGTCGGTTGTTGAGCAGTCTGCCGCTCAGGAGTCCTTCATATTCGGCATTGTTCCAACCCTCGTCGCCAGTGGAAATGTTTGCGCCGAAGTTCCAGTTGTTGCTCTTTATTACCGAGCCGAGAATGGAGTTTATCTGTCCGCTGATGGTTCCCGACAGGAGGCTTTGCATTGCGAGTGACGTTTGGCTGTATTGTCCGCCTTGTGTGGAAGCGTTGTTGTTTGTCTGTGGGTAGAATTTTCCGATGCCGAGGAGATATACAACCTGCTGGTTCATCTCTTCTTCGCTGTTCAGCACACTGCGAATCAGCTGCTTCTCGTCGGTGCTGACGGTGGGCATGTCGATGTCGAAGCTGACCTGTGGCGAGCGTGCAACGCCGCCGATGTTCATCAGGCAGTTTACGCGTGTCGTGTTGTTAGAGAAGCTGTTGCCCACGTTTAGGTCGGAGAGTGACACGCCGTTGACGGTGTGTACGGCTTGGAGGTTGAGTGCAGCGTCGAAGGGGTTGCCTCCAAAGACGAGTGTTCCGCCTTGGTTGAAGGTGAAGTTCTTCTTTAGTATGTTCTGAATGGTTAGGCTGTATGTGCCGTGGTCAACGGTGTATGTGCCGAACATGTTGAACGAGCCTTTGTCGTAGTATGTGGCTTTTATCACTCCATCGCCGTTAAGTGTAATGTAGTCTCCCGTGCGCTCGTCCATGAGAATGCGGATGGTTGCATCAGGCGTGCAGTTGACAGTGAAGTTGAGATACATGTCTGAAGGGAGGGATAGGTGGGAGGGCTGTTCCAAAATTTCCCCACTGGAAGGTATTGGGGCGTCATTACCCCACTCAATAAACTCCTGCGACGAGAGTGCGTCGGGTGAGGAAACATTGTATGTGAATACAGAGTTTGGTTGTGGGGTGATGTCAATGTCCATGATGAAGAGGCCGCTGCGACCGCGCATAGCAACGTCGCCAGTACCGAATATGGTTCCGTAGAAGATGTTTGATCCGAAGTCGCGGAAGTCATACGCCAGCAGGTTCTCTGCCTTCACTTTTATGTCGTAGCTCAGTCGTGTAAGATGCTTGTGGAAGAGGCTACCGCTGACTTCGCCCTTGTTGCCGTAGGCATCGAATAGCGTTACGCCGTCAAGCTTTATCTCGTCGGGAATGAGCGTTACGGTGTCGTTCTTCAGATGGTATCGACAGTTGAGAGGCTTTACCATGGCATCGCCTGTGACGGCGACTTTTCCAGTGAGATTGATGTTGTTAAGAGGGCCTGCAAGGCGTAGCTTGCCGTGTGCCTGTCCGTTTACTTCGCTTAGGAAACTCTTCGTGAACGAGTGGAGAAAGTCTATGTGGGTGCCGTCGGCATGGAATCCGAGATCGATGAAGTTGCGTGATGGCGAGACGTAACCGTCGATGTAAGTTTGTGCCGTTGGGCCGTCGTCAGCCACGGCATGAATGTCAATCTGCTTCTCCTCCTTGTTCCAGTCAACTCGTGCGTTGAGAACACCCATTCTGCCGTCTTGGAACAGGAACTTTTCCACCGTGAGGTTAGCGTGTGCATCGAATTTTCCGAATGGTGCTACTACATAGGCTTGTCCCGAGGCCTCGCCGCTGAAATCTACGGCATGGAAATTGACGAGGTTCAGTACATAATCGACATCAACAGCCTGGAGGTCTATGCGTAGAGAGTCGCATGTGTTGTCCGAGGCTCGTCCGTTTATGATGATGTGTTGCTGTTCGTGTTCAATTTTGAACTGGTTGACATCGATATTCTTTGGCTGATATAGAATGTTTGATGCCACCACGTTCCATTGTTTGTTTCCTATGTTGATGTGTGACGGCATTATTGAAATTGTTGCCGACTTATTGTTGTTCATGTCGCTGAAAAACGATGCCATTGCGTTTATCTCGCCTGATGTTTGCTTCTCGGTGTTGCCGTTGTTCCATCGTAGCGATGTCTTCAGTCGGTTATCGGCTGCGGCACAGGAGGCGTTGAGTTGCATTAGGTCGCCGTTGCCCATCTCCTTCTCCACGTTGGCATCGATGTGCAGTGTGTCGAGAGGCGATGCCATAGTTATCCGTGCCCATCGGTAGATATTGTCGTTGTAGGCAAATTCGTCCAACTGGGCATTCATGGTAAGGTTTTTCATTATGTCGTTGAGGTTGGCTTCGACCTTCAGCGGCGTGTGAATGTCGAGGGGAATGTTGAGTAATGGCTTCATCCACGAGGTGGAGTTGATGTCGGCTCTTAGCGTGAAGTTGTTGTCTGGCGTGTGCCGGGCATGTGGTAGTCCTGGCAGGGTTGGCAGCCGTTGTCCTACAACGTTGGCGAAACTCATCCCCAATGTGGAATAGTCAAACTCTCCGAACACTTCAATCTGTCCGAAATCGCTGTCAAGCCTAATGGTGTGGATTCCGTTGGCAAAACCAGCGTTGATGTCGATGTTGTTTATCGTGCAGGTATCGGTCGGCGATGTCATTGAGAAGTTCCTGATGCTCACCTCGCCTTGCGAGTCGCTGATGTCCGATGCCTTGAAGTCGGCATTTATTGAGGTAGAGAAACGAGCGTCGTTCCATTTGTCGGTAAGGTGTATTGCCTTTGGGCAGATGTCACTGATGTTGATGTTCAGGGCGATGTCTCTGCGTTGTCCCTCCTTGGAGAGTTTTCCTTCTGCGTCGAGCTTGATGTTGGGGTCGTCGATGCTCACTTTGCCTCCAATGACGTTATCGGAATAGTTACCGTCAATGTCGATGTTGCTGAATTCGTAGCCGTCGTAGCTGAATTTCGTTATCGCTCCTTGGAAGCTGACAAGAGGAGTATTGTGGACTTGCTTGAGATTGCCTTTTAGTTCGAGGTCAAGGGCTGCTATTCCAATTCGGTCGTTGGTTGTCAGTCTGTACAGGTCAACGCCATCGGTGGCGACGTGTCCCTTGAAGCTGTGGTTTTTGCCCATGGCAAACCTTAAGGCAACGTTTCCTACGTCGGTCCGAATGTCGCCTTTTGCCGTTATGCTTCCATCTCGCGTGGTGCTTGCCGTTCCGCTTGCCTTGATGTCTCCCATCCTTTTCAGTATAGTGGGAACTTCGGCCTTTTCTCCTTTTAGGTTCTCCGACAGAAATTCCACTGTCTGCGCTGATAGTCCGAGCTGCTTCACGTCGGCAAACCACAGCGTTCGCGCCCCATTCCTCTTTAACCATCCCGAAACATCGATGTTGAGTTCGCCTGACGTGGACTCCACCTTGAACGATGAGACGTTGATTCCTGTGCTTGTTCCGCTGAACGAGGAGCTGCAGCTCAGTTGGCTTCTAAAGGTGCGCAGCGATGGTATGAGGAATGTCATGTCGGCTGGTGTAATGAGCAGCTTTTCTATTGTGCCATTGAATTTTACGGTGGCAGGAATAATTTTACCGTTGTCTTTCTTGTATGTTGCGTTCAGCGCAGGAATGTTTAGCGACGAGTTTGGCAATTCCATCAAAAAGTCCTTCAGTTCAGCCCCTTTTGTATCGGCATATAGATGGAAGGAGAGGTTACGTAGGTCGAGCCCCGAATGGTCGGTAAGCGAGAATCGTCGCATTGCCACCTTCAGTGTGTCATCGGTTAGGGTAGGGAGTGATGCATACATGTTCACTTCGCTCAAGTCAAGATGATTGATGTTGAAGCGTCCTGGTGTCCGTGGCAGGTCGTGGCGGTCGAAGACGATTTGTCCGTGGCGCATGATGAACGACGAGATGCATACGTCGAGAGGCTTCTTACTTGTGGAGTCTTTCGATGCCAGCGAGTCGAGCACGAACATGAAGTTCGGCTTTGCACTTGCGGTTGTCTGATAGAGTTGCAGCTTTGGGCTGAACAGCTGTGCCGATGTGACGTTAATCCTTCCCGAGAGCAAATCGACGATGTCTATCTTTGCCGCAATTCTTGCCGACTGCAGCATGTTCTTTCCATTTTGGTCGAGAATGTTCACATCGTCGATGATGATGCGGTTGAAAAGTCCCAAATCGACCCTTCCGACGGTCACTTTGGTTGCCAACTTATCGGCAATGGCAGAAGCCACGACACTACCAATGCCCTGTTGTACGAAAGGCACATGCAGCAGTGTCGCAACGACTACGTAGAGGCATACTGTTGTCCAGAATGCTATGTTAAATATGTGTTTAAATAGTTTCAAATCTGTAAGATAGAGTTTGCAAAATGATTTCACCCTTTTGCTTTTCGCGACAAAATTACAAAAAAATGCCCAACCACGCTCATTTTTGCTGCCATTTTCTTTCAAATATACTTAAATTTGTGTAAATTTGCACCGTTTTTATTTAGGAACTTATTAAAAACCCTATTAATAATATGGTCAATATCATCAAATTGCGCAAAGGCTTGGACATAAAACTTGCCGGCGAAGCTGAAAAAAAGAAGATTCAGCTGAAGTCGAACGGCAAGTACAGCCTCGCTCCGACCGATTTCGTTGGCGTTACTCCGAAAGTGGTTGTGAAGGAAGGCGACAAGGTTAAAGCCGGCGACGCACTATTCATTAACAAGAATTGTCCGGAAGTGAAGTTCGCCTCACCTGTCAGCGGCACCGTAAAGGCCGTGGTGCGTGGTGAGCGCAGAAAGGTGCTGGGCATTCAGGTGGACGCTGACGGCAAGCAGGAGTTTGTCGATTATGGTGTCAAGAACGTCAGCCAAATGAGTGGCGACGAAGTTATCAATGCGCTGCTTGAGGCGGGCATCTTCGGTTACATCGACCAGTTGCCCTATGCTGTGTCGGCAGTGCCTACTGAGAAGCCAAAAGCCATCTTCGTGTCGGCTCTGAGGGACAAGCCCCTTGCAGCCGACTTTGAGTTTGAGCTGAAGGGGCAGGAAAAGGAATGGCAGGCAGGACTGACAGCCCTCTCGCGCATTGCCAAGACACACCTCGGCATTGGAGCGAAGCAGACAGCAGCGGCACTGACGGCTGCCAAAGACGTGGAAGTGACAGTTTTCGACGGTCCATGTCCTGCGGGCAACGTGGGCGTTCAGGTCAACCACATCGACCCAGTGAACAAGGGCGAGACGGTGTGGACCGTTGAGCCAACGGCAGTGCTCTTCATCGGACGACTGATGACCACGGGCAAGGTGAATCTCCGCCGCACAGTGGCTCTTGTAGGCAGTGAGGTGAAGGCACCGCAATATGTTGACATGCTCGTAGGCGAGGAACTTCAGACACTTACGAACAACAGCTACGACAAGACCCACACGGTACGCATTATCAACGGCAATGTCCTTACAGGCAAGCCAACAACGGCAGAAGGCTTCCTCGGCGCGCACACGTCGGAGATAACCATCATTCCCGAAGGCAACGATGCCGACGAGCTGGCTGGCTGGATAATGCCTCGACTGAAGCAGTATTCACAGAACCGCAGCTACTTCTCGTGGCTTCTCGGCGGCAGACGCTACAAGCTCGACGCCCGCATAAAAGGCGGTCAGCGCCACATGATAATGAGCGGTGAGTATGACAGCGTGATGCCGATGGACATCTATCCTGAGTATCTCATCAAGGCAATCATAGCCGGCAACATCGACCGCATGGAACAGCTTGGCATCTACGAGGTTAGTCCTGAGGACTTTGCCCTCGCCGAGTTTGTTGACAGCTCTAAGCTCGAGTTGCAGCGCATAGTGCGTGAAGGACTTGACATGCTGAGGAAAGAAAACTGTTGACGCTTCGCGTAATTAATAATTAAGAATTAAAAATTAAAGTTCTTTTGGTTCTTTAATTTCAGAATTTTGAAAAAATTATGAATCTTAGAAATTATCTTAACAAGATAAAGCCAAACTTCGAGAAGGACGGCAAACTCCACGCATTCCGCAGTGTGTTTGACGGCTTCGAGACGTTCCTCTACGTGCCAAACGACACGGCGAAGAGCGGAGTGAACATTCACGACTCGATTGACTCGAAGCGCATTATGAGCATGGTGGTGATAGCCTTGTTGCCAGCCCTGCTTTTTGGCATGTATAACGTTGGTTACCAGAACTATCTTGCTGCGGGCACACTCGCCTCGGCATCGTTCTGTGAAGTGTTCTTCTTTGGTTTGCTTGCTGTGCTGCCAAAGATTCTCGTCAGTTACATCATTGGCTTGGGCATTGAGTTTGCGTGGGCACAATGGAAGGGTGAGGAAATTCAGGAGGGCTACCTCGTGTCGGGTATCATCATTCCGATGATTGTCCCCGTGGGCTGTCCGCTGTGGATGATAGCCATTGCCGTCGCGTTTGCCGTTATCATAGGCAAAGAGATATTCGGCGGAACTGGCATGAACATCTTTAACGTGGCTCTCGTGGCTCGTGCGTTCCTCTTCTTCTCTTATCCTACGAAGATGAGCGGCGACACCGTTTGGGTGGCACAAGACACTATCTTCGGTCTTGGCAACCAGTTGCCTGACTCGTTCACTTGCGCTACGCCTCTCGGCGAGCTTGCAGCCGGCAACAGTGTTTCGGCTTCGCTCTCAGACGCCATCATGGGCTTCATTCCTGGCAGTATAGGCGAGACAAGCGTTGTTGCGATAGCCATTGGTGCAGTGATTCTGCTTTGGACAGGCATCGCTTCGTGGCGCACTATGCTGAGCGTTGTGGTTGGCGGTAGCCTGATGGCAATCGTCTTCGAGCAGACAGGACAGTCTATTGTATGGTATGAGCATCTGGTTTATGGCGGTTTCGCCTTCGGTGCCGTGTTCATGGCTACTGACCCTGTGACCAGTGCGCGCACCAACTGCGGCAAGTACATCTATGGTCTGATTATCGGTGCTTTGGCAGTGATAATCCGCGTGATGAACCCTGGATTCCCAGAGGGCATGATGCTTGCAATTCTGTTTGGTAACATGATGGCTCCGCTCATCGACCATTTCGTGGTTGACGCGAACATCAAGAAGAGAATGAAGAGAGTAAGGAATTAATTAAGAATTAATAATTAAGAATTAAGAATTGCTGCGCGAACCGAACGCAGGGCCAAGCTCGCTTGAGCTATGCTGAGGTGAAGCCAGCAATCGACGAAGTCAATTAAGAGTTATGAATACGAATAAGAATTC
>JBJEKR010000063.1:0-17712 GCA_051878735.1 Prevotella sp.
TTCAAACAGGATTTCCTCGAAATCCTTGATTTTTTTCCATTCTCTTTTTTCCATATTTCAATCCTTCAATCTTTCCATTTTTCCATATTTCAATCTTTTACCATCACCTCCAACACCACCGGCCTCTTTGTCTCTTCCGTCATTAGCCTCACGATACCAAGATGCATCTCATCGACGGTCTTCGCCGAGATGTAGCCGATGTCGTTCTGTGTGCAGATGCCTCGGGCATCGGCACCGTGCCTACCGGAGACGAAAACGTCGCGATGTGCGCACTGTTCAAGCCCACGGACACTGTCGAATATACTGCCATGATGGTCGTTTAGCAGGATGATGCGCAGATTGCCCTTGAGGTTCTGGTTCCAAAGGGCATTTTGGTCGTAGAAGAAGCTAAGGTCGCCAATGACGCAGAATACCTTATCGTCGGTAGTTACCGAAAAGCCGGCTGCCGTTGAGAGACTTCCCTCGATGCCGTTAACCCCTCTATTGCAAAAGACCTTATGACCCGATGCATAGCGGCAGGCAAGGCGAACGGCGGTGCTGTTGGCATAATGCACGTGATAGTCGTAAAACATATCCTCCAACTGCTCCTCGAAATATTTTACTACCGTGGTAGCTGAGAGTTCCGTGTCGTTGACAGCCTCGTCGAGCCGTTGACGCTCGGCAGTCATGGCACGGTCCCATGCCTTAGCGTATGGCTTGGATAGAATGTCGGCGTGCGAGACAAGTCTATCATGAAGGAGGTTTAGAAACCTGTCGCCACTGATGCCAAACACCTTGTCAACACGCTTGAAAGGCGAACAGAGTCGGCAGTCGGCATCGACACGCCACACCTCAACATCAGACAAAGCGGCAAAGCGGCTGTTGATGCTTCGGCAAACCAACGTCCCACCTATATATATAATAAGGTCGGGGAGAAGTTCGTCTGCCATTGCTTCGACGATGTCGGCGAAAGGAAGTGCCGAAGGGTCGGCCAACGGCTCGGAGAGTATTGCCGCGTGCTGTCTCAGCTTGCTTATCTTATATGAGGGGATGTCGAGTCGGCTGTTGCCAATGACAATCATTGGCCGCTCGTGACGAAGGAATATCTCATCAGCAATAGCGTCGCCTACTCCTTCGTCAAACGACGAAAGCCTCACCACCTCCACCTTACGCACTTCTGTGTCTATCCGTTCCACCATTCCGCACTCCGACACGTTGGGCAACGGTACGTTGATGTGGACCGGACCATCGACAGAAGCGCAGAAAGCCTCGCAGAGGAGGCGATGATGATAGGCGGCATTGTTGCCGAGGGCATCGGTGAGGTTCACCGAACGGCAAACGTAGTTGTCGAGGGCACCAGCCTGACGCATCGTCTGCCCCACGTTCTGGTCGATGTCCTCCTGCGGACGGTCGGCAGAAATGACCACCAAGGACAGACGTTGATAGTAAGCCTCGACGACGGCAGGCGCGACATTGAGCAATGCCGAGCCGGAGGTTACGACGATGGCAGCCTTTCCCACCTTCTGCGCCATGCCAAGGGCGTAGAATGAGGCCGATCGCTCGTCGGTGATGGGGAAGCTATTGAAGTCGCCACTCTCCACGATATTGTTTACGATCATGGCGTTACGACTTCCCGGACAGAGCACCACATGGCTGAAGCCATAGGCCTTCAGCAGTCCTATCAGTAGGTTTACCTTTTCGTTGTCGTAATACATCAATAAAAAAGTCTTTTCATAGTTTTCATTTTCTCCTCCGTCTCATCCCATTCCTGTTGCTCTATGCTGTCGGAGAGTATTCCCCCACCGGCAAAGAGGCGGTAGGAGTCTGCCGTAATCTGCATACAACGGAGAGAGACGTAGAGGTGAGTGGAGCCAGCAATGTCGAGAGGGCCCATGAAGCCGCTGTAATAGCTTCGTGGCGTATGCTCGTTGCTGATGATGAACCTGTGGGTGGAATCCTTTGGAATGCCACAGACAGCCGGCGTTGGATGAAGTGCTGCCACAATCTTCCCCAGGAGATCTGGAGTCGAGGTGTTGAAATGAAAATCGGTGCGCAGATGGACTAACTGTCCTGCACGCACGGAATAAGGTCCTTCGACAGAAAAGTCATTGGTGAAACGCTCGATGCACTCGGTTATGTATGATGTGACGTATGCCTGTTCGCAAATGTTCTTGTCGCTCCACTGAAGGTTGCCCAACGTCATCGTCCCTGCCAACGCCATAGTGTGCCAATGGCTGCCGTCGCCCTCAAGAAGTATCTCAGGCGAGGCAATGAGCCAAGTGCCGCTGAACGACGTGGAAACGAGTGCAACAAAGACACGAGGATAGAGGCGACAAGCCCTCATGAACAGCGACCGCAAGTTGCCCGTCTCCGACTTCTCAATTGTTGCGCAGCGAGCCAGCACGATTTTCTGAAACTCACCAGAGACAAGACGCGAATGGAAATTGTTAAAATCCACCGAATAATAACTCCTCATGGCATCATCGCCGAAACCATAGGACTCTTCTGCCGAAGAAGAAAGACTGTCGTCGGCTTCCTCTATGGGAATGGTGCGCATCTCGTCGGGACGAATTAACACGATCGGCTCGTCGGCGGTCTGTGTGAACGGCGCAACGACAAAGCCCGTCCTACCATTCAGCTTGAAGGGCGACTCTATGCGTTCAGGTTCACCGTCGCGTTGGACAATCTCTACACACACGTCGGCGTATGGCATACGATAGATTGCGAAATTCTTCATGGCATCGGTGTTCTGTTGTCAATGGTTGATGACATAATTGGTGACTACTACCGTGGAAACAAGGTCGCCCACGGTATCGGTAAGCTCGACGTTCCAAACATGCAACGCTCTACCGTTCTGCACTATCGTTGCCTTTGCCGTAACGGTCTCACCCACCCTAACGGCCTTCACATGGTGTCCGCTGACATTGATGCCCACACAAACGTTGTCGGGACACAATGCCGCCGAACCCACACCAGCAAGCGTCTCGGCGAGGGCGAGCGATGCGCCTCCGCTGAGATATCCGTATGGTTGGCAATTGCTCTCGTTGACTTCCATCGTTGCCATGCAACTG
This sequence comes from Prevotella sp., assembly GCA_051878735.1. Lineage (GTDB taxonomy): Bacteria > Bacteroidota > Bacteroidia > Bacteroidales > Bacteroidaceae > Prevotella. Next base: position 3,051 of record JBJEKR010000063.1, read on the forward strand.
TCCTCGTCGGGAGTTGACAGGAAATTCATTCCGAGACTGTCAACGAGACTATGGCTTTCGCTTAGTGTTTTCTTTATTTTCTCAACATCCATTACTAAAGTTTCGCATTTAACTCAACATTGGGAGTTAAAGACATGTACCAGATTCACCGCCTGTCCCATCGCGTGTTACGCCTTGAGCGTTGGGCAGACACGTCGGTCTGCCCCTACATGCGGCAAAGAACTTTACTATTATTTAAACAAGGAGTATTCCTCAACTTCCCATGCCAGTGCACTTGCGCCAAGAACATCACGCTCTCGAGAGTCAAGCGACGAGTTGAGAATCTTTACCTTACCCTTGATATTGCGGAACACATGTTGGTCGAACGACTCCCTTGCAGGTTGCATGAGCCATTCTCCCGCCTTCGAAATACCTCCAGTGACGATGATCGCCTGCGGGTCGAGCATGGCAGCAATGTTTGCCATTGCCCTGCCGAGAACCTGTCCCGTCCTGCGGTAAGTCTCTATGGCAAGCTTGTCGCCCCTGTTGCAACATTCTGTTATGTCCTTCGGGGTGAGCTTGTCGTAGATAGTCATCAGTGTCGATTCTGAACTGAACTCCTCTATCACCTCCCTCGCAGTCTGCAGCACACCCTTTTCGGCACAATAAGCCTCCAAGCAACCATGCAGTCCACAGTTGCAGAGTCGTCCGTTGGTAACCACACACGAGTGTCCGTACTCGCCGGCAAAGCCGTGGCTGCCAAGAAGCACCTTGTTGCGCGAGAACACGGCATTTCCAAAACCATGTCCAAGGGTCATGAGCACGAAGTCGCGCATTCCGTGTGCACTGCCATAGACATGCTCGCCAAGAGCCATGACATGACTGTCGTTGCCGAGAGCCACGGCTATGCCAAGGCGGTCGCGCAACATGGCAGCGAAAGGAATGACTCCCTTCCAAGGCATGTTAGGCGAATTCTCCATGCACCCCGTCTTGAAATTGCCGCTCGGAGAGCTGATGCCCACAGAGCGAATCTCCATGAATCCTCCGTTATCCTCAGCCAGCATCACGATACGTTCTGCCAGAGTGGTAATGAAATCGGAGATATTTGGATAGTCTTCTGTACGGAATGACGTTCGGGCTATTATATTGCCACGAATGTCAACTACGGCTATCGTCGTTTGGTTGAGACTAATGTCCACACCAACCACTCTGTCCTTAATTTTCTCTTTATCCATTATAGCATTGCATTAATAATTCGGTAGTAGGCACAAAGTTACTAATTTTCTACGTTCCCACAAAAAAAACGACCTCCAGAGACGCATGTTTAGCAGTTTTTAACCTTTATTCCACTCTTTAAGGGCATAAAAACAACAAAAAAAACAAAAAACCGATGCTTATTCGAATTTATTTAGTAAATTTGCAGCACAAATTCGAGGTTTTTCCTCACACTAAGCAACAAGCGAATATACAAGAACAAAATATGAACGTTTTAGAATTAAGCGAACAGGAAATTGGCAGACGACAGAGTCTGCAAGAACTGCGGGAGATGGGCATCGATCCATATCCTGCTGCAGAGTACCCAACAAATGCCTTCTCGGTTGACATCAAGGACAACTTCAAGGACGACGAAGAGCCTCGACAGGTGTGCATAGCCGGACGAATGATGAGCCGACGAGTAATGGGAAAGGCAAGTTTCGTTGAGCTGCAGGACTCGAAAGGCAGAGTGCAGGTATATATCACACGCGACGACATCTGCCCGGGCGAGGATAAGGATCTTTACAATAAGGTTTTCAAGAGACTTCTCGACATTGGCGATTTCATAGGAGTCAAGGGATTCGTCTTTCGCACACAGACGGGAGAGATCTCCGTTCACGCGCAGGAGCTGACACTGCTCTCGAAGAGCCTCAAGCCACTGCCAATAGTGAAATACAAGGACGGCGTTGCATACGACAAGTTCGACGACCCAGAGCTACGCTACCGCCAGCGTTATGTCGATCTCGTGGTGAACGACGGTGTGAAGGACACCTTCCTTCAGCGTGCCACGGTGCTGCGCACCATTCGCCGAGTACTCGACGAGGCAGGATATACCGAGGTGGAGACACCGACGCTACAGAGCATTGCCGGCGGCGCATCGGCTCGCCCGTTCATAACACACTTCAACGCTCTCAATGTAGATATGTATATGCGCATAGCTACCGAGCTTTATCTGAAGCGACTCATTGTCGGCGGCTTCGAAGGTGTGTATGAGATAGGCAAGAACTTCCGCAACGAGGGAATGGACCGCAACCACAACCCAGAGTTCACCTGCATGGAGCTTTACGTGCAGTACAAGGACTACAACTGGATGATGAGCTTCACCGAGAAGCTGCTGGAGGCGGTATGCATAGCCGTCAACGGCACCACCGAGCGCGAGATAGACGGAAAGGTAATCAGCTTCAAGGCTCCATACCGCCGACTGCCAATCCTCGACGCCATCAAGGAAAAGACCGGCTTCGACTGCAACGGAAAGAGCGAGGACGAGATACGCGCCTTCTGCAAGGAGAAGGGAATGGACATCGATGACACTATGGGCAAGGGAAAGCTCATTGACGAACTTTTCGGCGAATTCTGCGAAGGTACCTTCATTCAGCCAACGTTCATCACCGACTATCCTGTCGAGATGTCGCCTCTGACAAAGATGCACCGCTCAAAGCCGGGACTGACCGAACGCTTCGAGCTTATGGTAAACGGCAAGGAGCTTGCCAACGCATACTCTGAGCTTAACGACCCGATAGACCAGGAAGAGAGATTCATCGACCAGATGAAACTCGCCGACAAGGGCGACGACGAGGCAATGATCATCGACCAGGACTTCCTCCGCGCCTTGCAGTACGGAATGCCTCCAACGAGCGGCATCGGCATCGGCATCGACCGACTGGTAATGCTTATGACTGGCAAGACATTCATACAAGAGGTGCTGTTCTTCCCACAGATGCGTCCAGAGAAAAAGGCTCCACGAAGCAGCAACGAAGAGTGGAAGAACATCGGCGTTGACGAGCAGTGGATTCCCGTCCTCAACAAGTGCGGCTACTATCTCGTGTCAGACATAAAGGACGTCAACCCACAGAAGCTCCAACAGGACGTGTGTGGAGTGAACAAGAAGTATAAGCTCGGCTACGACAATCCAAAGGTGGATGAATTTGCCGCATGGATTGAGAACGCCAATAAATAGGAACAACAACAGGACAATGATATGTTCGATTGCGGCAAGATAGCTATCATCGGCGGCGGAAGCTGGGCTACGGCAATAGCCAAAATTGTGGTGGGACACACCCATCACATTGGATGGTATATGCGACGCGACGACCGCATAGAGGAGTTCCGTAGGCTGAACCATAACCCTGCCTATCTCACCAGCGTCCATTTCGACACCGACGAGATATTCTTCTCAAGCGACATCAACCGCATTGTAGCCGACTACGACACCTTGGTGTTCGTCACACCGTCGCCTTACATCAAGAACCACCTAAAGAAGCTCAGGACGCGCATAAAGGAGAAGTACGTGATAACCGCCATCAAGGGAATTGTTCCCGACGAGAACCTCGTCTGCTCGGAGTTTTTCCATCAGGTATATGATGTGCCTTACGAGAATCTCGCTTGCCTTGGCGGACCATCACATGCCGAAGAGGTGGCTCTGGAACGCCTCTCCTACCTCACCGTAGGCTGTTCCGACCGCGAGAAGGCTCAGGCTTTTGCCGACGTGCTGAACAGCGAGTACATAAAGACAAAGACAAGCAGCGACGTGATAGGCATTGAATATGCCTCTGTGCTGAAGAACGTCTATGCCATAGCGGCAGGAATATGCAGCGGACTGAAGTTCGGCGACAACTTCCAAGCGGTGCTTATGTCAAACGCCGTACAGGAAATGTCGCGTTTCCTCACCGCCATCAATCCGATAGAGCGCAGCGTCTATGACTCGGTCTATCTCGGCGACCTGCTTGTGACGGGCTACAGCAACTTCTCGCGAAACCGCACCTTCGGCACGATGATTGGCAAGGGCTATTCGGTGAAGAGCGCACAAATCGAGATGGAAATGATTGCCGAAGGCTTTTTCGGCACGAAGTGCATGAAGGAGATAAACCGCCATCTGCATGTCAACATGCCTATCCTCGATGCTGTATATAACATACTCTACGAACGCATCAGTCCGCAGATTGAAATAAAGCTGCTGACCGACTCGTTCAGATAACAAGACCGCCGTCTGTAGGGGCAGACGGGAGATTACGAATACATACGAAACTTGAATGAAATTTTAATATCATTATAATTATGAAAAATATTACACTTGACATCACGAAGGCTGCACAGTTTCTTCAGGCTGGTGCAGTAGAGGCTTTCGAGCCACAGGTAAAAGCTGCACAAGAGGCTCTTGAAAACGGAACATGCCCAGGAAACGACTTCCTCGGCTGGCTTCATCTGCCTTCTTCCATTTCAGCAGAGTTTATCAGCGAGATTCAGAAGTGCGCAGATGTGCTTCGCCAGAACTGCGAGGTTGTAGTCGTTGCCGGTATCGGCGGCAGCTATCTTGGTGCACGTGCCGTAATCGAAGCCCTGAGCAACTCGTTTGCATGGCTCGTTGGCGACAAGACGAATCCTACTATCCTCTTCGCAGGTAACAACATCGGCGAGGACTATCTCTCGGAACTTACAGACTACCTGAAAGACAAACGCTTCGGTGTAATCAACATATCTAAGTCAGGAACTACGACAGAAACGGCTCTGACATTCCGTCTGCTGAAGAAACAGTGTGAGTCGCAGCGCGGCAAGGAAGAGGCAAAGAAGGTTATCGTTGCCATCACCGACGCAAAGCGCGGTGCCGCACGCACCTGCGCCGACAAGGAAGGCTACACATCGTTCATCATTCCTGACAACGTTGGCGGTCGCTTCTCTGTTCTCACTCCTGTAGGTCTGCTGCCTATCGCTTGCGCCGGATTCGACATCCAGCAGCTCGTGGCTGGTGCTCAGGACATGGAGAAGGCTTGCGGCAAGGATGTTCCTTACGCAGAGAATCCAGCAGCTCAGTATGCTGCCGTTCGCAACGGTCTGTACCAGACAGGCAAGAAGATTGAGATAATGGTGAACTATCAGCCAAAGCTCCACTTCATGAGCGAGTGGTGGAAGCAGCTCTACGGCGAGAGCGAGGGCAAGGACGGAAAGGGCATCTTCCCTGCATCGTGCGACTTCACCACCGACCTGCACTCTATGGGACAGTGGATTCAGGAAGGCGAGCGTACCATCTTCGAGACAGTAATCAGCGTTGAGCAGCCTAACCGCAACATGCTCTTCCCAGAGGACGAGGAGAACCTCGACGGTCTGAACTTCCTCGCAGGCAAGCGCGTTGACGACGTAAACAAGATGGCAGAGCTTGGCACTCGTTTGGCTCACGTCGATGGTGGTGTTCCAAACATCCGCATCAGCGTGCCAGAACTGAACGCCTACTACATCGGTCAGCTCATCTATTTCTTCGAGATTGCCTGTGGCATCAGCGGCAACGTACTCGGTGTAAACCCATTCAACCAGCCAGGTGTAGAGGCTTACAAGAAGAACATGTTTGCACTCCTCGACAAGCCTGGTTACGAGGCTGAAAGCAAAGCAATCAAGGAGCGTCTTGCTTCGGAGAAATAATGTACAAAATAAAGATTACCCCACGAACATTCCATTTCCAGCATCCAGCAGGCACCTCACGCGGCATCTACACCGAGAGGAAGTCATGGATGCTGGAAATGACTAATGACGCAATGCCTGAACGTATTGGCATAGGCGAGTGTGCGCCTCTGCCACAACTCAGTTGCGACGACACTCCCGAATACGAGAAAACACTGCGTGCCGTCTGTGACCGCTTTGAGCAGGAGGGTACCATCAACTATCCAATGATGCGCCCCTATCCCTCAATGCTTTTCGGACTTGAAACGGCTCTGCTCAATTTGCAGAAAGGCAGCGACATTCTCTTCGACAATGCCTTCAGCCGCGGCGAGACGGGAATGACCATCAACGGACTCGTATGGATGGGAAGCCACGAGGAGATGCTGCGACGCATTGAAGAGAAAATAGAACAGGGATTCCACTGCATCAAGCTGAAGATAGGCGCAATAGAGTTTGAGAAGGAACTGGACATGGTTCGTGGCATTCGCGAACGTTTCTCGCGCTCAGAACTTGAAATGAGAGTTGACGCCAACGGAGGCTTCACCTTCGACGAGGCTCTTTACAAGCTCGAACTGCTCGCGCAATATGCCATACACTCCATAGAACAGCCCATCAAGCCGAACCAATGGGGCAACATGGCAGAACTGTGTCGCGAGTCGCCGTTGCCAATAGCCCTCGACGAGGAACTGATAGGCATCAACATGCCCGAAATGAAGGCTCATGTGCTGAACATCATAAAGCCTGCCTACATCGTGCTGAAGCCCTCGCTCCACGGCGGAATGTACGGCGTTCGCGAATGGGTTGACATCGCACGCAGTCAGGGCATCGGGTCATGGATAACAAGTGCACTCGAAAGCAATGTCGGACTGAATGCCGTAGCACAGCTGGCTGCCGACATCTACGGCACCGAAAACATCATGGCACAAGGTCTCGGAACAGGGCAACTCTTCACTGACAATATCCCAATGGGATTGGAGGTGAGAGGTGAAAAGTTGTGGAAGGTTGAAAATTGAAGATTGGAAGTTGAAAGTTGAAGATTGAAAATGAGGTTGGACGAATTCCTCTCCCAATGGCACAATGAGTCTCCCTTGATTGAGGTGCAGACAAGTGGCTCTACTGGCGCTCCCAAGAGAATGATGGTAGAGAAGCGGAGAATGGAAGCCTCGGCACGCATTACATGCAGTTTTCTTGGACTAAAGGATGGCGACACGGCACTGCTTTGTATGCCACTCGACTATATTGCCGGCAAAATGGTGGTGGTGAGAGCCGTCACCAGCAAGTTGCGACTCATCGCCGTAGAGCCATCGAGCCACCCTCTTGGCAACCTCGAAACCGCCCCGACCTTTGCGGCAATGGTACCGCTGCAAGTATTCAACTCGTTGCAAGTGCCGAATGAAGCGGAGACATTGCGCAACATAAAGCATCTGATAATTGGTGGTGGTGCAATAGACGCAGCTCTCGAAGCCCAGCTAAGGAGTTTTCCAAATGCAGTGTGGAGCACCTACGGAATGACAGAAACCTTGTCGCACATAGCACTGCGCCGCATCAACGGAGAGGAAGCTTCGCCTTGGTATTCGCCACTTGAAGGAGTTAATGTAAGTCTCAACGCCGACAGTTGTCTTGTCATCGACGCTCCTGCCGTATGCCAAGACAGGCTCATCACCAACGACATTGCCGAACTGCACCCCGACGGTCGCCGTTTCCGCATACTCGGACGCAAGGACAATGTAATATGCAGCGGAGGACTGAAAATACAAATAGAAGAGGTGGAGCGTTTGTTAAAACCACTTCTCCCCAACCCTTTCATCGTCACGAAGCGTCCCGACCCTCGCCTTGGCGAAGCCGTCGCACTGCTCTTCGCTGGCGACCCGTCTTCAGAGGAAGACATCAAAGAAATATGCAGGAAAACACTTCCCCACCATTGGGTGCCACGTTACATATATTCAACAGACCATATCCCTATGACTGGAACTGGCAAACCCGCAAGAGCCGAAGCTGAAAAAATGGTTTTAAAACTTATATAAGCCAATATGGAAAGAAAGGAACTCAAATACGACGCGTTGAGACTGCCTGCCGAATGGGAAAAACAAAAGGCAGTGCAGCTGACATGGCCTCATGCCGACACCGACTGGGCACCAACGCTCGACGACATCACACAGACATACATTGAAATGGCAGCCGAAATAGCCAAGCGGCAAAGGCTCATCGTCGTTACGCCACATCCCGAAGACACACGGCGCACAATAGAAGAGGGATTCAGACAAAGAGACATCGACGAGAAGGCCCTGGAAAACGTCAGAATAGTAAGTATAGACACCAACGACACTTGGGCACGCGACCACGGCTTCATCACCTTGACAGGCGAGGGACAGACAGCCCTGCTCGACTTCCGCTTCAACGGTTGGGGAGGGAAGTTCGAGGCAGAAAAGGACAACGCGATAAACCGTCAACTGCATAAGAAGGGAGTGATTCGCGGCACTTACGTTGACTATAACGACTTCGTGCTTGAAGGCGGCTCGATAGAGAGCGACGGCGAAGGCACAATATTCACCACGTCGGTATGCCTGCTTGCTCCGGGACGCAACCAGCCAATGACGCAAGAAGAGATAGAACAGACGCTGAAACAAAGGCTGAACGCAAAACGAATTGTGTGGATTGACCACGGCAACCTCATAGGCGACGACACCGACGGGCATATAGATACTCTCGTGCGCGTGGCACCTGCCGACACTCTGCTCTATGTCGGCTGCGACGACGAACAAGATCCGCAATACGTGGAACTGCACAAGATGGAGGAACAGCTGCGCACGCTGAAGACAAAGACGGGCAGGGGCTTCCGTCTGTTGCGTCTGCCCATGCCCCGACCGATTTACAATGACGGCGAGCGACTGCCGGCAACATACGCCAACTTCCTCGTCATCAACGGTGCCGTCCTCTATCCGACATACGATCAACCCGACCTCGACGCAGAAGCGGCACAAACGATATCAGACGCATTCCCCGACCGCGAAATAATCGGCATAGACTGCCGCAGCGTAATCGTCCAGCATGGCTCTCTGCATTGCTGCACGATGCAGGTGCCGAAATGAAAATTAAGAATTAAGAGTTAAGAATTAAGAGTTAAGAGTTAAGAATTAAGAATTAAGAATTGCTGCGCAAACCGAATGCAGAGCCAAGCTCGCTTGAGCTATGCTGAGGTGAAGCCAGTAATCGACGAAGTCAATTAAGAATTAAGAAATCATTCAATGAAAATAGGATTTCTACAGCTTCACAATACAGCTGACAAAAAAGACAATATACTGCGACTGGCAGAGGGCATAGCCGATCTGGCACGCCGCGGTGCAGAACTCGTTGTGCTTCAAGAACTGCACAACACGCTCTACTTCTGCCAAGAAGAGAACACCAACAACTTCGACCTTGCCGAACCTATACCAGGGCCATCGACAAATATGTTTGGCGAGATTGCACGTCAGTTCGGAGTCGTCATAGTAACATCACTATTCGAGCGACGCGCTCCGGGGCTATACCACAACACTGCCGTCGTCATCGAGCGTGACGGAACGATAGCAGGCCGCTACCGCAAGATGCACATTCCCGACGATCCAGCCTACTACGAGAAGTTCTATTTCACGCCGGGCGACCTCGGCTTCCATGCCATCGACACAAGCGTAGGACGCCTGGGAGTGATGGTGTGCTGGGATCAGTGGTATCCTGAGGCAGCACGACTGATGGCTCTCGACGGTGCCGAACTGCTCATCTATCCCACTGCCATAGGATATGAAAGCTCCGACACTCCCGACGAACAGCAACGACAGCGAAGGGCATGGCAGACGGTGCAACGTGGACATGCCGTTGCCAACGGGCTGCCCGTGGTGGCAGTAAACCGCGTAGGGTATGAGCCTGACCCTTCAGGCAGAACACGCGGCATACAGTTCTGGGGCACATCGTTCGTGGCTGGTCCGCAAGGTGAAATACTCTACGAAGCCTCAGACACCGACGAAGAAAGCATAGTCATTGAAATAGACCTCGCACACAGCGAACAAGTGCGCCGCTGGTGGCCATTCCTCAGAGACAGGAGAATAGAGGACTACGGCGACATCACCAAGCGATTCCGACGGTAGGAATCACAACCTCAGCAAACTTCAAACAACAAAAAAAAGAAATATGTCAGAAAACTTAAGATTCAGGGTCGTGGAAGAAGCCTTCAAAAAGAAGGCTGTGGAAGTTGATGCGCCAAAGGAAAGACCATCGGAATACTTCGCCAAATACGTCTTCACACGACAGAAAATGTACAAGTATCTGCCTGCCGACGTCTATGAGCGACTCATCGACGTTATCGACAACGGCACACGTCTCGACCGTTCCATTGCCGATGCAGTGGCTGAAGGAATGAAACGATGGGCGATGGAAATGGGCGTGACACACTACACACACTGGTTTCAGCCACTCACCGAAGGTACGGCAGAGAAGCACGACGCCTTCGTGGAACACGACGGCAAGGGTGGCATGGTGGAGAAGTTCAGCGGCAAACTGCTCGTGCAGCAAGAGCCTGACGCATCGTCATTCCCCAACGGCGGCATACGCAACACCTTCGAGGCACGCGGTTACTCTGCATGGGACCCCACGTCGCCCGTCTTCATCATCGACGACACTCTTTGTATTCCTACAATATTCATTGCCTACACCGGCGAAGCCCTCGACTACAAGGCTCCGCTGCTGCGTGCCTTGCATGCCGTTGACAAGGCGGCTACCGAAGTGTGCCGACTCTTCTATCCAGAAGTAAACAAGGTGACGTGCAACCTCGGTTGGGAACAGGAGTATTTCCTCGTTGACGAAGGACTCTACTCTGCCCGCCCCGACCTCATGCTCACAGGACGTACCCTTATGGGACATGAGAGCGCAAAGAACCAGCAGATGGACGACCACTATTTCGGCACTATCCCCGACCGCGTGCAGGCGTTCATGAAAGACCTTGAGATACAGGCTCTCGAACTCGGCATACCATGCAAGACACGACATAACGAGGTTGCACCGAACCAGTTTGAGCTGGCACCGATATACGAGGAGTGCAACCTCGCCGTTGACCACAACATGCTACTGATGTCGCTAATGAAGAAGGTGGCACGCAAGCACGACTTTCGTGTCCTGCTCCATGAAAAGCCCTTTGACGGCATCAACGGATCAGGCAAGCACAACAACTGGAGTCTGCTTGCCGACAACGGCACACTGCTACATGCTCCAGGAAAGACCCCGGAGGAAAACCTGCGCTTCGTGACGTTCATCGTAGAGACGCTTATGGCTGTCTATCGTCACAACGGACTGCTGAAAGCCTCGATAATGAGTGCTACCAATGCCCACCGTCTCGGTGGCAACGAGGCTCCTCCCGCCATCATTTCCTCGTTCCTCGGCAAACAGCTCAGCGAACTGCTCGACCACATCGAGAAGGCCGACAAGGACGAACTCTTCAACCTAAAGGGCAAGCAGGGAATGGAACTCGACATTCCGCAGATACCCGAAATCATCATCGATAACACCGACCGCAACCGCACATCGCCATTCGCCTTCACGGGCAACCGCTTTGAGTTCCGTGCCATCGGCTCGGAGGCAAACAGTGCCTCGGCTATGATTTCGCTCAACGCCGCCGTAGCCGAAGCCCTGACCGACTTCCGCAGCCGCGTTGACAAGCTAATGGCAGAGGGTGAAGACAAGATGAGTGCCATAATCGACGTGCTGCGCGACGACATACGCACCTCAAAGCCAATACGCTTCGACGGCAACGGCTACAGCGACGAATGGGTGGAAGAGGCACGCCGCCGTGGACTCGACACCGAGGCATCATGCCCTGTGGTGTTTGAGCGTTATCTTGACGAGGCGAGCATAAACATGTTTGAGGCCACGAAGGTGATGAACCGCAAGGAACTTGAGGCACGCAACGAAGTGAAATGGGAAACATACGTCAAGAAGGTGCAGATTGAGGCTCGCGTACTGGGCGACCTGTCGATGAACCACATCATTCCCGTCTCTACCCACTATCAGAGTCAGCTCATCAGAAACGTACAGTCGATGAAGGCAATCTTCGACGCTGCCAAGGCAGACCGCCTCAGCGCACGCAACATGAAACTGATAGAGGAGATTGCCGAGCGCACCGAACGCATAGAGGCTCTTGTTGACGAGCTGACAGAGTCGCGACGCATAGCAAACCGCATTGACGACATCCACCTGCGAGCCATAAGCTATCACGACACCGTGGAGCCAAAGATGCAGTCAATACGCTACGAAATAGACCATCTGGAAATGATTGTCGAGGACGGCCTTTGGACGCTGCCGAAATATCGCGAACTACTTTTCATCAGATAGTCTGCCCCAAAGAAAAAGGACGAGCCCCAAAGCTCGTCCTTTATTTATTGTGCCGCTATCGTATCACCACCAGTCGTAAGAATAGTTGCCCTGTACATAGCTCTTGAAATTCGGATAAACATCCTGTATGTCCTTCCATTCGTCGCACCAATTGTAGTTGGACTTTACCGCAATCTTGCTGGCAGCCTTTCCTACAGGAGCCAGTAGTTCAGCCCATTGAGAGCCCTTCATCACAGTTACCTTTATGTCGTTGGCCGAGCTGAACTGCTTGTTGAACTTGTATGTAACAGGATCCTTAGTAACACCCCTTGAGCCGGCATTGGTGTTCACCATCGTGCCTGTAGAAACGTTAAAGAGCCCATGAACCTCAACTCCCTCAATGCACAAAGGCAGTGTACCGCCGGCAGCCAATAGTGTAATTGTAGTGTTGTCATTGTTGTCGGGGTCGCTCAGTTTCACGTCGAACACCACATCGTTGAAGTCGAAGTCGCTACCCTCAGTAGCCGACAAGTCCTCAGCAATGACGCGTATTACGTCTGGATCGGGATCGGGGTCTGGGTCAGGATCGGGATCGGGGTCGGGAACGACAGCCTTAAATCCTGGCGTACAACCGCTTTCGCCCTCCACGAAACCTTCGTCGGCAGGTATAAGCTCATCGCTGTCGTTATTACTCTTTTCCACTATTGTCACATTGCCGTTTCCCGTGGCATTCTGCACTATAGCAAACTTTTCCTCAGCAGTAATGTCACCTCCATTTCCCAATGGTATGTTGTCCCATGTTCCAGCGGAGACATAGATGTTGTTGGCAAAATATCCGCCATTCTGAGGATTATCCTGCTCCCAGTTGAGATACGTAATCCACTCTGTGATGTCCAATACGGCATATCCTCCCGATGCAGGTCCACTCCAGCTCGTGCCTTGGTTACTGAGCTGAGCGCATTGAACCAGTGCTCCGGCAGCCAATCCCACTGTCGTCAGGTCTGTCGTGCCGTCTTCGCTTGAGCAACATTCAAGCAATCCTTTACAAATAAGCGACGAACCGGAAGTGCCTTCATACATTACCAGTCGCATATCGCGGGAACAATAGAACTGACAGGCGTTATAGAGACGCAGGTTGGCTGACCCTGACATCTCGCCAATGCTGATAAGCGAGTGGTTGTAGTAGCGGCTATTGCCTGCTCCTCCCATCATTACGTCAGCCTTCAATGTGCCATAGTTAAAGAAATCGCCTCCGTTGTTGTTGAAGCTGGCCACATCGATGGTTCCGCCATTGTAGCTCGGCAGGTCTGCACTCGTACCGTTGGAGAATTCTATCTTGCCACCGCTTATCTCTCCGCCGGGCAGCACGACCAGCTGTGCCTGATTAACGCTCTGCAAGACAACACTATCCGAAATGTTTATCCTACCGCCATCAGCCACGATTATGCGTCCTTTGCTTCCCACAACCTGCGAACTTGTTAGATTCCATGTACCTTTAACCACTACGGTTCTTTCTGCGTTTGTAGGGCTTCCATCACCGTAAGTTCCCTCGGAAGCCACTACATTAATGTTTCCATACCACGTGCCGGTAATCTTGAAATTGCGAACGTAGGTTGGATCCGGTACGTAGCCGGCTTCTCTGGTTATTTCGATGTCCCAATAATTGTAGTCGCCAGTATATTCGGCGAGCTTGTCCAAAATTCGCTGCGCTAAAGTCGTGTCGTCATTATAGTTCCAATTCCATGAACATCCTTCTAATAGCGTTTTGATGTTTTCTCCATACCATTTCATTTCATCTTCGGTTGTTCCGTCTGGAAGATAACCATAATTGACGAAATTTTGATAGTTATTTGAAACCAATTGCAGCTTTCCGTTAGACTTCATACTCCATTGAAGGGAAACGTATGAGCCATTGTCGAAATTGTCCCCCGCATTATTATTATCAACTTCCGTAGCCTTAGCCAAGTAGTCTTCCACCCATGTTTCATCGTATGGAGCGCTAATGCCTAACACTTCTGGACTGCTGAAGCTGCGTGTACCCAATCTTGTGGCTGTGGTGCCGAAACCCCATGTCTGGTCGGCTGCCGGTTTCCCGAAATGTTTTACGAAAGCAGCCTCATAGTTCTGCTGAGCCAGCTCTGCCTGTGAGACATACTCCACATCGCTGCCGCACGAAGATGTAATGAACAGAGTGCCTGCCGCTATCGCAAGCGCAGCACCGATATTTGACAATCTCTTCATATCTGTCAGTTAATTTTTATTCAATATATGAGAATCTATTAATGTGTCGTCTGTTTGTTTTCCGCCAAAGTTACTTCTTTTTTCCCAAATTCCTTTCTTCTTTAGAAGAAAAAGTCAAAACTTGCTAAAATATCATCAATAAACTACAATATATTGGCAAGATAAGCAAACTTAAATAAAGTCTATAATGAGTCTATCACATCTCGATACAATTTATTAATGACAGCTATTCGTTCAATATCCATACAATTATCTTTCATGATTTTTACAAAAGACAAGCATTGTTCTGCATACCTCCAAACTTTTATCAAAAAAAAAGGACGAGCCTTTACAGCTCGCCCTCTAAAAGGTATCTCACTTACTGATTAAGCTTTAATTTTGCAGCGTGAATGATAGAGTATATAAGACTCTTAAAATATTTAAC
>JBJEKR010000064.1:0-4068 GCA_051878735.1 Prevotella sp.
ATCTGCATAGGGTGAACGGTATTGATTATGACAGGATGGGGTATCTGCCTCAACACGCCAGTGGCTCCATGCTGGAGATGGATTTGGCGAAGGGCGAAGGGCAGGAGTCTTTAGCCATTAGCCTCAAGCCTCAAGCCAAAATCAACGATTTTATGTTTGCAGGTAATCTTGGCAAGGGGCAACGGCTTGACGTGATTGTGAAGGCTGCCCATATCTTGGGAAAACGCAAGGACTACAAGATACACTTTGTGGGTGATGGTCGTATGCGTAGAGAACTGGAGAACATGGTCGAGGAATATGGCTTGCAGGACAATGTGGTCTTCTATGGCAACCAGAAACGTGAGGATATGCCTCGGTTCTACAAGATGGCGGATGTGCTGTTGATAACGCTGCGAGGCAATAACGAGGTGGGTGACACCATGCCGGGGAAGCTGCAGATGTATATGACTACAGGCAAACCTATTTTGGGTGCTATCAATGGTGCAGCATACGAAGTGATCAATGATGCTCAATGCGGCAGATGCGTGAGGGCTGGCGACTATGAAGGACTGGCCAAGCTGATGAAATCCTATATCGAGCATTCTGATGACTATCAGAATTGCGGACGGAATGCCCGTGAGTATTTCAAAAAACATTTTACGTTGGAACATTACATGGGTAGGCTTGAGACTGAGTTCGAAAGCCTTATAAGAAAGAAATAAGCAAAAAGCATGATACAGTTCAAGAAACTAATGAATGGCAGGGCTTTGTTTCAAGAGCCTGACAGGATATGGGTGGCACAGGGACGGAAGTTCTTTGCCGTGGATTATGACGGAAAGCGCATTTCGAATGTGTATGTGGTGCCGGGAGGTATGAAGGAACGGCTGATGACTTGTGGACGTATTCTGACACAGGGAACAAGGAATGACATACGCATTCTGCTGCCTCTAAAGAATGGGAATATTATGATTGCTGCCAAACGCAAGGTGCTGATATTCTCACCAGACGGTGGAGTGACGAACACTTGGACGGAGTTTCAAGGCAACAAGCCTGGGCATCAGGGGGCGTGCGTTACACCTGACGGCACGGTTTTCTTCACGGAATACTTGCTCAATCCTCAGCGCGACCATGTCATAAGGCTGTGGCGGTCGAAGGACAACGGCATGACATGGCATGTGGTGAAGGAGTTTGAGCCTGGAGATATTCGTCATCTGCATTTCGTGAAGTGGGACGTGTATGCAGAATGCCTGTGGATAGGAACGGGCGACTATGGCGAGAATGGTGCCGAAAACCGTCTGTACCAGAGCAAGGACAACGGCGAGACATGGCGATTGGTGGGGCAGTTCAGTCAGGACTGGCGTGCCATTGGTGTCTGCTTCACGAAGGATTATCTGTATTGGGGAACGGATGCCGGCTCGTGTCCTGACACTGTTCATTTTGTACGTATGGACAGGAAGACTGAGAAACTGGAGATACTGGACGACATGGAAGGGCCATGCCACGGATGCGGTTCGTATGCCGATGGCAGGGCATTCTTCTCGACGGGTGTTGAAGGCGGTGAGAATGAGAAGGACAACATTGCACGCATGAAGATGCTGGGTGATGATGGCAAATTGCAGACCGTATGGGAATGCAAAAAGGACTGTCTGCCGCTCATCATCCAATATGGCGTGATGCGTTTCCCCTTGGGGACGGACGATTGCAACCGTGTAGTATTTACTACAATGGGTCTTGCTGACGGACATGGTGAGGCAGTAATGATTGAGAAAGTATGAAAAAGGAAAATAAGTTGATGGCATTATTGTCTGTATGGGGCATTTTGCTGGTAGTATTAGGCCATAGCGGTTTTGAGGAACCTATCATTAAGCAAGAGTTGAGTGGATTGCATTCATGGATATATAGTTTCCACATGCCACTGTTCTTTATGATTAGTGGTTATCTATTCTCTCTTACTAATAAGAGCTTAGTGGATATAGAACCATGTAAGTTCATGGAGAAAAAGGCAATTCGTCTGCTGGTTCCTTATGTAACGATAGGTACAATTGTCTATTTGATAAAATTCGCTTTCTCTGGTCTATCCCATGCAAGTAGAGATTTTACTGTAGGAAATTTCTTCTATATGTTTATTGCTCCATCAGATCCCAATAGCACCATGGGATACCTATGGTATATTGTGACACTTTTTGTGATGTTTCTTATTGTAGTGCTTTTGAATAAACTGCATATAGACATGAAAAAAACTATATGGTGTATAGTGTTGATTGTGACATTCTTTGCCTTGGATATATTTATGCCGAGGGTTGCTTTATTTAATCTGCAAGCAGAAGTACATTATATGCCAGCCTTCCTTATGGGTATTTTGCTTAAGAAATATGAAGAGCCGATATTGACATTTATTAACGGGGGGGGTATTTTAACCTGCTAATATTCTGTTTGTTAAGCATTATTTTGACTGTATATGACTTACCTGTCCCTTCTTATCATATTTGGATAATAAGATTTTTGGTGGGAATATGTATGTCTATTTCACTTTGCAACATGATTCTAAAATCAGAAAGATTGAGTGATTGGCTACTTCAATTTAGTCAACATACTTATTCTATATATATCTTATCATGGTTTGGACAATATGCTGCCAAGGTTTTGCTAATCAATATCCTGCATCTGCATTGGGGCATTGCAGTGGTGGCAATGTTCATTTGTGGGATTGTTGTTCCCTTGATTGTAGATAAATGTGTAGCCAGATGGTGTAAGGATAATAAGGCAATTAGACTGATAATTGGTTATTGAAATGAAGAAAGTATTAATATTGGATGGTGGTGCTGCACATGCCATGGCAATAGCCGAATGCCTGAAGAAAAGTGGGTATGGTGTGGCCGTAATCTGCGATGATAAGAACGAATATGGCTATCATACCAAGTTTGCCGATGAGCGTTATTTGGGCGTAGATAGTCATAAACCAGAATATGCAGAGTTTATGCTCGAATTTCTGAAGGAGCATAAATTTGATGTGTTGATTCCTACATCTGATACGGCTGCTGAGTTTATTAGCTTCCATAAGGATGAATTAGAGAAACTGACGGGTGTGCTTATGCCAAAGCGTGAGATATTCGAAAAAGGCTATGATAAGAATCAACTGATGCGAGTGTGTAGAGAGAATGGTTTTCCGCATCCGCTGACGGTAGATTTGTCTGAGGTTTCAAAGGTTTCAGGTTTCAAAGGGTTTCAAGAGGTTTCAGAGTTGAAAGACTTCCCATACCCAGGCCTGCTGAAACCTAACCTTACGAGTGGCGGCCGTGGAATGACCTTGGTAAACTCACTTGAAGAACTGATAGAGGTCTATCCTCCCATATATGAGCAGTATGGCGAGTGTCATTTACAGCAGTTTATCAAAGAGGGAGGCCGACAGGTGAAGGTTCAGATTATGACCGACAAGCATGGCGATATGGCGTATTCATCGGTTATCTGGAAACAGAGATACTATCCTGTGAATGGAGGTTCGAGCTGTTGCAACGTCACAATCGATGACCCAGAAATTGCGGCTGTCTGTGGCAAGGTACTGAAAGCCATCGGCTGGATTGGCTTTGCAGACTTCGACCTGATAGAAGATTCTCAGACCAAGCAGTTGCTGATTATGGAGATTAACCCTCGCATTCCGGCATGTGTGCGTTCTGCTTTCAAGAGTGGAATGGACTATGCAACGATGATTGCCGACATGACACTGGGCAAGCCTCTGCGCGAGAACAGGTACGAAAGCGGCAAGCGACTTCGTCATCTGGGCTTTGATGTGCTGTGGTTCCTCAAGAGCCCAAACCGTTTCAAGAGCGAACCTTCGTGGTTCAAGTTCTTCGGCAGGGACTTGTACTATCAGGACTGGATATGTGGCGATTTCCCAGCCTTCTTCTGGGGCACATGGGGCAATTTCAAGAAGCAGATGGATCCTGAGTTCAGAAAAGCAAAAAGTGGAGTGAAGGTTTGATGTTATAAACTGCATGGACAGACTGGGAGGAAGAGTAAACAAGACGATGCTTATTGAACTATTACAAGTCGCCCTTGGAACAAGGCAAAGCCTCTCGCACATTCCATCCG
>JBJEKR010000065.1:0-4024 GCA_051878735.1 Prevotella sp.
TGTTTTGCGGTAGTGCGGGTGCTGGTGTAGAGTTCCTTGAAGCTTAGTTGTTCTGCAGTGGTGCTGTCTATTCCAGCCGTCATAAGTTGGTTGAAGAGGAAAGTACCAAAAGGCTCAACCTTAGGGAAGAAAACCCTTCCTCCACTGACGGTATATCCCTCAACATAGTCGAAATAACCATTGGGATTGGGCTTGTCATTGTCGTCGAGTCGGTCTGCTCCCAACAACCTGACAAGTGTCTGCTGCTTAACTCTCTCATCAGGAATATAGTTGAGGTAAACACCTGTGGTGTCGCTCTTGTATTTTATGTCAAGGCGGAACTTCTGTTTTTCCACCGTTGAGGCAAGGTAGTAAACGTTCTTCATCATCAGCTGCCAGTTGGGAGAGGTAGGGCTGTTGTTGGTGTTCTTCAACGACTTGACGAAGAGTGCCTCGGAAGTGTCCTGACGGTCGGTTGAGAATTCTCCCACCTGATATGTCTGTCCCCCAAGAGTGTATTCGTATGCCACTGCCAATACCTGGTCGGTCTGCAACGTCGTTTTCAGCGAGACATATCCGAGGCTTGTGTTCAGTGTGTATTCGGAAGCCCCGAGCAGACGTGCGCTTTGCACTTTTTCGTAGTCAACGCCGCCGATGAATCCGGATATGGCATCGAGCACCGTTGAGGTACGGTCGATGTCACGTGCCTCGGCATATTGAGTCGTCATGCTTTGATATTCGTCGTTGGCATTGTTGGAAGGTGAGGCCATTCCTGTGCCGTTCCAGATGCTATTGCTGATTTGCTGTCCTTCTCCGAGGTCGGAGAGGGCAATGATGTTGCGTGAATTGCTTGTCGTTCCCGTCTTGTTCGTCACCCATATTTCCACTCGGGTAATTTTCACTCCCGTGATGATGTTTGGCAGTGTTGACATAGCCTTGTCGTATATGCCACGGAAATAATTAGCGAGGAAAAAGTGGCGGTTCTCCTCGTAGTCGGCCACATTAAGCTCAAAGGGTGTCAGCTGCGTACCGCCTTTCGACGAGACGCTTTTTGTCGATGATTTCTTCTGCGATACTACCGTTTGTAGTTTTAGCTTTCCGAATTGCATGTCGGTACGTATTCCGAAAAGCGAAGAGGCTCCCTTGATTAGGGAAGAGTTTGATGGAAACGAAACGTTACCCGCTTCCACAAGTTTGATGATCTCGTCTTCCTTGCCTTCATATTTCAGCTTGATGTTCTTCGCGTCAAAGTCGAAAGTGGCATCGGTGTTGTAGTTGAGGCTCATATTCACCTTGTCGCCAACCTTTCCCGTCATGTTGAGATTTATCTTCTCGTCGAAATCAATGGCTTTCGTCTTCCTGTTCCTGATGGGCAACGATGGATTGTCGATGTTCTTAAGGGTGGCGCCAAGTTTAAGCTCTGCCGTTCCCTGTGTCTTTATCCTCACTCCGCCCGGACCGAAAATCTTTTCGGCTGGCCCGAGGTCGAAATGCATGTCGGAGAAGGAAAACTTTTCCTTTCCCTTGTTTGCTACGTCTTCCGCATTCTTTTCCCTGAAGAAACGCTTTATGGCACGTTTCTCGCTCCATTCTCGATATTCCTCTGGTGTCATCAGCATTGGCGTGTTGAGATATGTCTCACCAATTTTGGAACCAATGAAATACATTCCTGTAGAATCGTCGTACTCAGCTTTCTGAATGATATTGTCAGGCATCTTCAGGTCAATGGCTGCTGAGTCAAGGTCAGAGACTGTAATGGGTGTCGTACGTCTCACTTTCCAACGTGATTTGGCAACTGAATCTGGCTTAATATCATCACTGGCCACGACTTGGGATTGTTGTCCTCCCTGTCGCGACGTACGGTTGGCCTGCGGTGCGGCAAAGGCACAGATGCAGACCAACGATGCCATTATGATTTTCAGTCTATTCAATCGTCTTAATATAAAACGCACCAAAGGCAGATTTATTGTGATTGGTTTGGTCGTTTGGAATATTATTGTTACTTTTGCAGCGTACTATTAACAAATTGTTCTATGAAAAAGATATTTTTTATTGTTATGGCATTAACGGCTGCCTTAAATTCTGTGGCAAAAGATATATATCTTTTCTCCTATTTTCGTGGGCAGAAAGACGGGCTTCATCTTGCCTATAGTTATGATGGACTGAAATGGACTGCACTCAATGACAACAAATCGTTGCTGCGCCCCGTTGTTGGCAAGGATTGTCTTATGCGTGACCCAAGTATCGTGGAAGGACCTGATGGTACTTTTCACATGGTATGGACTTCAAGTTGGACTGACCGCATCATTGGCTATGCTTCGTCACGCGACCTCGTCAACTGGAGCGAGCAACAGGCTATTCCTGTCATGGCTGATGAACCCGAGGCTATGAACTGTTGGGCTCCTGAGCTTTATTACGATAAATCGTCAAAGACTTTCTACATCATCTGGGCAACAACCATACCTGGACGACATAGTCCTGTGCAGTCAACAGAACGCGAAAAGCAATGGAATCATCGAATTTATTTTACTACAACACGTGATTTCAAGACTTTTTCAAAGACACGCATTTTCTTCAATCCCGATTTCAACGTGATTGACGCTGCCATAGTGCGTGACCCCGTAAAGAAGGATTTGATAATGGTAGTGAAGAATGAGAACTCCCTTCCTGCCGAGAAGAATTTACGCATCACGAGAACAAAGAAGATTAAGAAGGGATTCCCTACCAATGTGTCTGAGCCTATTACGGGCAAATACTGGGCGGAAGGACCTGCTCCTCTCTTTGTCGGCGATACTCTGTATGTCTATTTCGACAAATATATGCAGGGAAAATATGGAGCTGTCCGCAGTACTGATTATGGGAAGACATGGACTGACGTCTCTGACGAGGTAAGTTTCCCCAAGGGCATACGTCACGGCACAGCCTTCAAGGTGAGCGAGACCACTTTCAATAATCTCGTTCAACTTTTGACAAAGTAGCCATAGAAGGAATTTAATTTACAATCATATGGTATGCTCCGGTCATTACTCCTAAAATGATTATTCCTGCAGCACAAATGACGATAAAGGTTATGAAAGAATAGATGTGTATTAACATCGTGCGACGCACTGTCGCTTTCCACTTATAACCGAAGAGTTGCTTGAAGTCCCAAACAAAAAGACCGAAAAGAACCCACCATGGAAGCGGGTAGAATGTCGATTGCGTATTTCCAAAAATCAATACATAGACAATTGATGCTGCCATCATCTGTCCACTGATGTAAACTTGGGAGAAGAAATTCTCGGCAAGTGTCGTCTTTGGACGGATTGGTGACTTGCGGAATACGCGCCATGAGAATAACATGAAGAAACAGTGGAGACACAAAAGTTCTATCGCTTTATGGGTTTCCAACCAATTTGCCGCCGCCTTGATGCCTTCAATGAGATCTTCTATCTTTATCGTTGTGCCGTTTATACTGAAGAGCATCTGCTCCGTTGGGTCCTCTTCTTCTGCCCTTTCCTCTTTTAGGGAAACACTGTCCTCAATTATCCTATTATCCTTTGTTGAAATGGCTTTAAATACGACTTTGTTTGAATCATTCTTCAAAACGAATTTGCTTGAATCAGCCGTTGCCGTGGAGTCGGCTTTTGCCTTAATCTTTTCCTTGAGTGCATTCTTCAATTCCTTGACGTCCTCTTTCTTTATAGGACTCTCAACGTGGTAGCCATCAACAATGGTCGTTGCCAAAGCGAAGAAAATGCAGAGCACGAACAGCATCTTGACAGGTGGAAAGAACGGCATCCTCCTACCATCAAGATATTCACCTATCATATAACCCGGACGCGTGAACAAATGGAACAGTGTTCGTGGCAAACTACGGTTGCCCATCCCCCATACCTCAAGGGTTGACATTAAAACATTCTTTACTGTAAACCGTTGTGTCTTGGCACTCTGTCCGCATGAGGGGCAGAAATTGCCGATGAATTCAGTATGGCAGTTGGGACAAATCATATTAAATGAAGAATGAAGAGTGAAGAATGAAGAGTGAAGAATGAAGAGTGAAGAA
>JBJEKR010000066.1:0-17328 GCA_051878735.1 Prevotella sp.
TGTCACGGCATTTATAATGCGCAGCAACTCTTATTTCTTAATTTTTAATTCTTAATTCTTAATTGACTTCCGGGGCTTCAGGGGAGTCGAGGGGTCGTGTCATTTCTCCTTGAACAGTTCCCTTATTCCTCCGATGCTGCCCATGAGATTTGTGGCCTCGAAAGGCAGATAGACGGTCTTAGTCTTGTCACCCTCTGCAAGTTGCTGCAACATCTGAATATATTTCTGTGCCAATAGATAGTTTGCGGGATTCGACGAGTCGCCTACGGCTTCCGTGATTTTCCTGATGGCTATTGCCTCTGCCTCCGCCTTGCGAATACGTGCCTGCGCCTCTCCCTCAGCTTTCAATATGGCCTGCTGCTTTTGGGCTTCAGCTCGGTTGATTGTCGCCATCTTCTCTCCCTCTGACTGAAGAATATCACTTGCCTTCTTTCCTTCACTTGTAAGGATTGTGGCACGCTTGTTTCGCTCTGCCTGCATCTGTTTCTCCATTGCCGAAAGCACACTTTCGGGAGGTGTAATATCCTGGAGTTCCACACGATTGACCTTTATTCCCCACTTGTTTGTTGCATCGTCGAGCACTGAACGCAACTTGGTGTTGATGGTGTCACGACTGGTCAGCGTTTCGTCAAGTTCCAACTCACCTATAATATTTCGCAACGTCGTCTGAGTCAGCTTTTCTATGGCATTTGGTAGATTGTTTATTTCATACACAGCCTTAAAAGGATCAACAATCTGGAAATAGAGCAAGGCATTAATCTCTGTCTGCACATTATCTTTTGTTATCACATTTTGTTTTGGGAAATCATAGACTTGTTCACGGAGGTCTATGGAGTTGGAGTAAATATAACGTCCACCTCGCATCACTACGATTTCCTTTGCACGGTCAACAAAAGGAATGATGATGTTAATACCTGGGCGTAAAGTAGCATAATAGCGACCAAGACGCTCAATGATTTTGGTTTCCGACTGTGGTATGATGACAAGCGCCATCTTTGCAAAGACGAGTATGCAAACCACACAAACAATTAATACGTAAGTCATGTTGTAGAAAATTAATAATTAAAATATCAACGGGTTATAGTTTCTTTACGGTGAGAATGATGCTCTCTCGATTAACGATTATGACTTTTTCTCCCTTTTCAATGGTTTCCTTGGCAGTCGCTTTCCAATCGTCGCCGTCGAGTGCTACACGACCGTATCCATTGGCGGGAATGGCTTGGCTGACAATTGCTTCACGCCCCATGATGGCATCAGCATTAGAAGGAACGAAATCCTCTTCGTGGTGCAAGCATCGCATAACTATGGGACGAACAAGAAAGATTGAAACAAGCGAGACACCGATGAACGCAACAAGCTGAACATATATGCCACAGAACGGCGACACAATGGCAGCTGCAACTGCACCAACAGCGAAACACAAAATGTAAAAACTACCTGTAAACAACTCGGTCAAAAGGCACACAAAGGCAATCACCAACCATGCAGCCCAAAGATTTTCATTCAACAGTTCAATCATAATTCATTATTTTATTGTTAAAAAAAATAAGTTTCGCAAGTACCATATAATTGGTAATGAGCGTATTGAGCACGCCCCGAAGGGTAAATGAGTTCCTTGAGCTTGGCGAAAAAAGTTGAGTTTCATTGTTAAAACATTAATTCGATCCTATATAGAGGCAAATCATGCCTAACAAAACGAGGGCAAGATCGACAACCTTTGCCTTGAGATTCTTCTCGTGAAAAGCAACGGCTGCGAAAAGGAAGCTAACGATTACACTACCTCTGCGAATCATTGACACGATGCTTATCATAGCACCCGAAAGAGACAGAGAGTAGAAATACACGAAATCAGCAGCGGAAAGGAACACACTTATGAATATGATACACCAATGCCAACGAAACGGTGTCGTCTTTTTACGATTTGGCCACCAAAGCAACAGCAACATTATGCCCATCATGAAACACTGGTAAATATTATACCAACTCTGAACCATCATCTTATCAAGACCTACACCACCGTCAGCAGGCGAAGCCATAAGATATTTGTCATAAAGTCCACTTACTGCACCAAGCAAGGCAGCGCCTACAATCATCCATATCCAATGATCTCGTCGAAAATCAATACCCTCTTTCTTTCCACTCCTGCTTAACATGAAAAAGGAAACCACAGCCAAAGCAACTCCAAGCCATTGCCAGTAATTCAATCGTTCGCCAAAAAACAGCATGGCTCCTACAAGAACCATTACCGGGCGAGTTGCATTAATAGGCCCTACAATGGTTAATGGAAGATGTTTCATTCCGAAATATCCCAAGACCCAACTGCTCAAAACGATAAAACTCTTTAGTACAATGAACTTGTGCATTTCCCATCCTCCACTACCAACATGAAAGATGCTCCCGTCGAGTGAGTGAGTAGTATAACTAATTACAATGAATGGCAAGAAAATGAGCGATGAGAATAGAGTATTGAGAAACAATACCGGGATGACAGCATTGGAATCCAATGCCTTTTTCTTAAAAGAGTCGTAAAAGCCGAGCAAAGCGGCTGACAAGAACGCTAATATTAACCACATATTTCTTAATCTTCAAAATGAAAGAATTGACAATTAAACAAAGCGGACCTAATACTCCACATCTTCAAGGAACAGGGCATTGGCAGGCATCGATTCCCCTGCTGCCGTTCGCTTTCGTCCCTCAATTACATTTCGGAACTCTTCTAACGAAAGTCTGCCTCGCCCCACATCAATAAGCGTCCCTACGATGGCGCGTACCATGTTGCGAAGGAAACGATCGGCACTAATCTCAAAATACCATGATGTAGGAGACAGCTGATGCCATTCTGCCGCCATAACATTGCATAATGTCGTCTTTACGTCAGAATGGCTTTTGCAGAATGCGCCAAAATCTGAATATTCCAACAATATCTTTGCAGCAGTATTCATCAAGTCAAAATTCAATTCGTAATGCAACTCACAGGAATAATGTCGTAAAAAAGGATTCTTATGCGTATGGACGTAATAATGATAAGTGCGTTTGATGGCACTAAAGCGTGCATGCAAGTCGTCATTAACTTTTTGTACTTCATAAACGGCAATGGATTTTGGAAGCATACGATTAAGTCTATATGCCATTTGACCACAGTCGAGTTTATCGTTGAAGTCAAAATGAGCCACCATCTTTCTTGCATGAACACCAGCGTCAGTACGCCCTGCTCCAACCACTGTCAAAGGCTGTCGCAAAAGTATAGACAGAGCTTTCTGAAGTTCCGCCTGTACAGAATTGCCATTGGGTTGAATCTGCCATCCATGGAAACTCGTTCCGTCATAACCAAGAGTGATGAAATACCTCATTACTAATATTATTTTTCGTTATTTGGGGACAAAGGTAATAAAATTCAAGCAGATTATGTATTTTTAGCTTGATAAATTTTGTTCAGCTACAAAAAAACATTACCTTTGGCACATGATTTTTTATTTTTCAGGTACGGGTAATACACTTTGGGCTGCAAATCACTTAGCCAACGTCACCAATGACACGTTAGTTGACATTGGAAAATATATGTTTCCCGACATCAAGTCAAAAGACATATCTTTTTGCCTAAAAAAGGACGAGCGCATAGGTTTTTGCTTTCCAACCCACGGTTGGCAACCACCAGGCATCGTTAGATCATTCATCAGACAACTCAATCTGACAACTGCCGGTGGACACTATTGCTACGCCCTTACCACATGCGGTGACAACATAGGCGAAACGATGAGCATATTTAGGAGGGAATTAGTCAAAAAGAACATTCATCTTGACGCTTGTTTCAGTCTTATGATGCCAGAAAGCTACGTTGCTCTTCCGTTCATGTACACCGACACCATAGAAAACGAAAGGCTCAAAAGGTCGAAAGCCATAGAAGACTTGGTGGGTTATGAAAAAATAATAGCGACACGAAAGAAAGACGAATGTCACATTCTTAAAGGTCCTTTACCATGGTTCTTCAGTTACATTGTCGGTTCTTTCTTCAACAAAAGAATGATTTCCGACAAGAAATTCACCGTGGACACCGACAAATGCATAACGTGCGGACAATGCGTTAAAGCGTGTCCCGTGAATGACATTTGCTTGACAGACGGTAAGCCAAGATGGAAACATGACAACCGCTGCACGACATGTCTGGCATGTTACCATCATTGTCCCCGACACGCAATTAATTATGGAAGAATCACACGTAAGCGCGGACAATACTATTTTGGTAGAAACGACAAACATTAGACAAAATCAAAAAATATGAATCAACAAAGACTTTTACTTATTTTGTATCTATCTATTGCATCAATACTTTGCGTTTCAGCAGCAAAAGCGAGACAAGGGCAAAAAAAAATACTACAAAGCGACGGTACGACAATAGAAGTAAACATGCATGGTGACGAGTTTTTCCATTACTATACCGCTAACGATGGCACTATACTCACCATGGTCGATAACTGCCTTTACATTGCCCAACAGTCTGACGATGGAACACTAATATCAACGGGAGTACTGGCACACGAACCAGAAAAAAGAAATCTTGTAGAAACCCTTGCCGTTCAACAGCAAGACCGTGACGACATTCTACAATCAGGTATTCAAAAGGCAATGACGGTTCGTTCAAATTTTTCAACAAGATCCAATAGCGCTCCTAATCTTTTTCCATCAAAAGGTTCGCCTCGCGCTATTGTAATACTTGTAGAGTTTACCGACCAAAGTTTCTTAACAGACGATCCAAAGAATAGTTTCGACAACTTTCTAAATTCAATGGACACATACCCTCAGCAAACGAAATTCAATAACTTCAGCAGCGTAAAGCGCTATTACTCAGACATGAGTTTTGGGCAATTTACGCCTCAATTTGATCTTTATGGTCCTTATAAACTTAACAATAAATATAAGACCTACGGTCAATATGAGTCCATCTCACAACTCGTTACGGACGCTTGTGAAATGGCCGACAACGATATTGATTTCTCAAAATACGACAACGACAGCGACGGCTATGTTGATCTCGTTTACATCATTTATGCCGGATATGGAGAAAATAGTCCAGGAAACAGTTCCGACTGCATTTGGCCATGTTCTGGTACAATGACTTCCATAACCAAGGACGGCATTAACATCTGTAGATACGGTTGTAACAATGAACTTTATGGGGATATGAACGATACGGCAACGAACACATTGATCGACGGTATTGGCGTATTCTGTCACGAGTTTGCCCATTGCCTTGGTTTACCTGACATTTACCCAACAGGCTATACGAACAATAAGTTGTGTTGCAATGTTGGTTTAGGATACTATGGTCTCATGGACATGGGCGAATACACATACTTGGGTTATAGACCAACAGCCTTGAACTGCTGGGAACGCCATAAATTAGGGTGGATTGACATTGAAGAACTCTCCACCGCACAAGTCGTCAAACTGGAAACTCTGGAGAAAGGTGGAAAAGCTTATAAAATAACTAACGAGGCTAATCCCAACGAGTATTACATGCTTGAACAGATAGACAATACCGACAATACACTTTGGAACAGATATCTTTTCAATAATGGTATGTTGATTTATCATATTGACTATGACGAAACGATATTTTCCGTTTCTTCAATTTTGGGAAACAGAGTAAACAGCGAAATGGGTCACCCTCGTTTTTCACTCGTCGCCGCTGACGGGCTCATGCTAAACAATACCTTCATATCTACTACAATATCAAACACAGGAAACTCGACTATCGACAATATAAACGAAGTAATGCTAAATAGATACAACGGACAAACAATAGATGCAAACATTTATAAATCGGAGGCTCAAGGAGACCCGTTTCCTGGTACTTCTGGCTGTAGTTCTTTCACGGATATCTCATTTCCCTCTGCATACTGGTTTACAGGTGGAAATGTTGGCAAGCCTATCACAGAAATCACCCAGGATAAAAATGGCGATGTCTCGTTCTGCTTCATGGGTGGTACTTCTGAAATTGAAAACGACTTATCTTCAGAAAAGATGTCTTCATCGTTTTATTCCATTGATGGGAAATATGTGGGAAACGACAGAAACATGCTGCATAATGGACTATACGTAGAAAAGGGGAAGAAAAAGTTCTTTAGGAAATAAAAGGAAAAGGACGGAGATAGTGATCTGCCGTCCTTTTCTATTTCAATATACTCTTGGACCGAAAATTCTTGTTCCAACTCTTACCATAGTGCTCCTACAATCAATGGCTATGGGATAGTCGTCACTCATTCCCCATGAACGCTCGCAGAAATAATCAGCGTCCGAAAAATATCTTGCCTTCACCTCGTCAAAGAAATCTGCCGCAATGGTAAATTCTTTGCGAATCTGCTCCTCGTCGTCAGTAAATGAAGCCATCATCATCACTCCGCATATCCTGACATTGGACATTTCCCTCCATTTCCCTTCTGCCAGCAACTGGCGACAAGCATCGAGAGTAAGCCCATATTTCGTAGATTCCTCGGCAATGTGCAACTCAAGCAACACGTCGATGACACGATTGTTCTTTGATGCCTGCTTCTGTATTTCCATCATCAACTTAAGCGAGTCAACAGCCTCTATCATCTTAATATAGGGAGCAATATATTTTACCTTGTTGGTTTGCAGATGACCTATAAAATGCCAATCAACGTCACTGGGCATTTCATTGACCTTTTTCTCCAGTTCCTGCACATGGCTCTCACCAAAAATTCGCTGTCCCTCATCATATGCTGCCTTAAGGTATTCGCAAGGATGATATTTGCTTATGGCCACGAGCCTGACATTGTCAGGCAACGTGGCCATAACCTCCCTGATGTTTTTCCTAACGTCGTAATCCATATCAAACGGTTTACTGTTGTTCATATTCAGGTTTGTCGTTCCTTTCCTTCTTTTTGTATTCAAACACATCCATAAGCGTTGTCTCATTAACCGAAACGGTAATATAATCGACCATCGACTGACCCATTACCTCATCAATGCTCTTTACCGCTCCATTGACTGTTCCAGCATTAATCAGATAGTTCACTGCCGTACGCTTCTCTTTTTGTGTCTTCTCGTCGAGCGTAATGAAGGCGAGCTTCGCCTTATACCACTTGTCAGCAGAATCACTGTCGGCAAAGAATATCTCTCCATAAGGAGCTATCTTTATGTCAACGACGTCAAATTCTCCACTTACATAAGATGACATTTCCTCCGTTATGCGTTCTTCTGCCTCACTAAAAGAAAGTGCATCGACCACATAGTTCTCAGTCACTTTCTTCTGCATACCGTCTTCCATGGTCTTTTCATAACGTATTCTACATTCAAACCAAATTGCTGTTCTACTTCTCATGTCTTTTATTTTTATATAATAAATAATGTGTTAATCCTTGTTCAACAAGCTCTTTTTCGAGTTTGTAACCTTCTCGATTATCTCTGAAGCTATTCGCTGACTCTTTGCTCCTGACAAAGCCGTCTGACTGGCAATTTCCTCCTGAACCTTGCTCAATTCCTCAAGAGCTTTCTGTGATTCGGCCATGAACTTTGCCTCTCCGACTCCCATGTTGCTTTTAGTATAGACCTTGGAGATTACCCTTTCAGCTTCACGCTCAAAGCGCTTGCGGAATATTGACTCAGCCTTCTTCTCGTACTCCTCATATTTTTTCTTCTGCTCTTCCGTCAAGATTCCTGTCGTATCGCTTGCAATGAATCCAAGTTCAGTAATAGGATCAAAACCATCGTCGAGCAAGTCTTCCTCAACCTCTTTAGGTGCTGGTTTTACATACTCCATGTCGTCCTGCTCAGGAACGATGGTAAAAAAGGCTCCTACTATGGCGAGTGCAACGAGTGAAGCAACGACGAGGGTGATAAGCGAATTGCTAAAATGGCGCAATCTGTTCAACGCCTTTTCCATGTCTTCAACACAATCATATCTATCTTCCGGCAGTTCCCTTGTTGCCTTCCTGACTACTCGCTTCACCTCTCCTGGCATTTCTCCCATCGAATACAGATACTCAAGAAGTTTTCCTAAAGAGTAAACGTCGGAACGAGCATCAACCGAGCCGTGCGACAACACTTCTGGAGCCACGAAATCCACCATATCCCCATATAGGCTCTCCTGATCCGTAATCTTAAGATAATATGAGCCATGACTCAACAACATTAGTTGATTGTCGCCACGCCGAATCATCATGTTCTTTGGGGCAAAGCAAATATGATAAATCTGAAGCTCATTAAGGGTCTTGGCCGCTTCGAAGGCCTGCCTTGTCAAATTATCGACAAACTCTTTACGAGCAAGTAAAGAAGGAGTATCATACAACAGTTGCTCCAGTGTAATAAACGAACCGCGCTCAATAATAATTGCCTTTCCCAACACATCTTTCAATTCTTCAGTAGGCCTCATGAATTTCAACTGATGTGATGATTTTATCTTCCCCACATTCAGCAATTCCTGTTTCAGGCCTTCCTCAAAAAAAATACTGTCGGCGAGTCTATCGTCGAGCTCTATGATATTGATATATTTACCATCGACATTACGCTTTACGAATTTACCTATTACCAAATGGCTGAAAGTGCCTTTTTCGATGACGCGAGCCGACAAAAGTTCATCATAATTCATATTACAAAATCAATTGTGTAATTAAAGTTTGGCAAAAGTAAGACATTTTGCCGAAAAATGCGAAAGGATTGCGAAAAAATATGTTAATTACCTTTATTTCCATCATAAAATAGCATTATTTTGATTTTTTTCATTCTTGCGTTGCCATTTCTCAATTAATAATATTACCTTTGCAGACGAATAATAACATAGAGAATAAACATGCCTGAAATTTCTGTCCGCGGACTTGAGATGCCAGAGTCGCCAATTAGAAAACTCGCCCCTCTTGCCGCTGCTGCAAAACGTCGTGGGACAAAGGTTTACCACCTGAATATTGGTCAGCCAGACCTTCCCACACCAAAAGTCGGTCTTGATGCGCTAAAGCATATAGACCGTAACATTCTTGAATACTCACCTTCACAGGGTATTCAGAGTTATCGTGAGAAACTCGTCGATTACTATCGCCGATACGACATCAACGTCGAAGCCGACGACATCATAATCACCTCAGGAGGAAGCGAAGCGGTACTCTTTGCCTTCATGTCATGCCTTAACCCAGGCGACGAGATCATCGTTCCTGAGCCTGCGTATGCCAATTATATGGCATTTGCCATTTCGGCAGGTGCACGCATACGCACCATAGCCACCACAATAGAGGAAGGGTTCTCTCTACCAAAGGTAGAGAAGTTTGAGGAGCTTATCAATGACCGCACGCGTGCCATAATGATTTGCAACCCCAACAATCCTACAGGATACCTTTATACAAGACGTGAAATGAACCAAATTCGCGACTTGGTAAAGAAATATGACCTTTACCTTTTTTCCGACGAAGTTTATCGTGAATACATCTATACAGGCTCACCATACATTAGCGCCTGTCATCTTGAAGGTATTCAGCAAAACGTCATACTTATTGACTCTGTTTCAAAACGATATTCTGAATGTGGAATACGCATTGGTGCCTTAATAACAAAAAATGTAGAAGTGCGAAAGGCCGTTATGAAATTCTGTCAGGCTCGTCTCTCTCCTCCACTCATAGGACAGATTGTTGCAGAGGCTTCGCTCGACACACCAGAGGAATATCTGCGCGACGTGTATGACGAGTATGTGGAACGTCGAAAGTGCCTTATCGATGGTCTCAACCGCATTCCTGGAGTGTACTCTCCAATACCGATGGGGGCTTTCTACACTGTGGCAAAGCTACCTGTTGACGACTCCGAGAAGTTCTGCCGTTGGTGCCTTTCCGATTTTGAATACGAGGGTGAAACAGTGATGATGGCACCTGCTTCGGGATTCTATACCACTCCTGGTGCCGGCATTAATCAAGTCCGCATAGCCTACGTATTGAAGAAAGACGACCTCAACAGGGCCCTTGTAGTACTTCAAAAGGCACTTGAAGCTTATCCTGGGAGGGTTGACGAATGAATTTTCCCCTTTTCATAGCAAGGCGTATCTACAACGACAAAGGAGACAAGCGAAAGGTTAGCCGACCGGCAATCCACATCGCTACTATCGGTGTGGCCATAGGTCTTGCCGTAATGATCATCACCGTTTCCGTTGTGTTTGGCTTCAAGCATACCATACGTGACAAGGTGATAGGCTTCGGCAGCCATATACAGGTGGCAAACTTCCTCGCTATGCAGAGCACAGACTCCTACCCTATTTGTGTCGATGACAGTCTATTGAATGTTATCCGACATATTGATGGCGTAAAACATGCCGAACGCTATGCCTTAGCTCAAGGAGTCTTGAAAACCGAGAGCGATTTTCTGGGAATAGGCTTTAAGGGTGTAGCAGAGGAGTATGACTGGGATTTCATTCGCTCGAACATGGTCAGTGGCGAGATTCCAAAGTTTAGCGACAAAAGTGCATCCAACAAGCTGCTCATTTCTACCAACACGGCATCAACGCTCAATTTAAAAGTTGGCGACCGCATCTTTGGCTATTTCGTTAACGATACTGGCGTGAGGGCACGCCGCTTTACCATTTCCGGTATTTTTGAGACAAACATGAGTCAGTTTGACAACTCTCTTTGCTTCACTGACTTATACACTTCACGCAAGGTAAATAATTGGAAAGATGGACAATGTTCTGGAGCAGAAATACTTGTAAAGGATTTCAATAATCTTGAAGCCATTTCTAACAATGTGGTAGAGAAGATTAACCGTAAAGTGGACAGATACGGCGATGTCATCATCTCACAAACCATCTATGATACCTATCCGCAAATCTTCTCGTGGCTTTCATTGCTCGACATAAACGTATGGATAATTCTCGTACTTATGATTTGTGTTGCTGGCTTCACAATGATATCTGGATTGTTAATCATTATTCTCGAACGAACACAGATGATAGGAATGTTGAAGGCACTTGGAGCAAAGAATTCCACCATACGCCGCACATTCCTTTGGTTTGCGGTGTTTGTAATTGGAAGAGGCATACTCTTTGGAGACATTGCAGCAATGCTGATAATAATGCTACAAAAATGGACTGGCATAATCAGCCTTGATCCTTCAACATATTATGTCAGCGAGGCACCGATGGAAGTCAATCTTCCCGCTTTTGCCATTCTCAACATCGTAACACTAATCGTCAGTGTACTGATTTTGATAGCGCCAAGCTACCTTATTTCACACATCAATCCCGCAAAGTCGATGCGCTACGAATAAAAAGCGTGACAAGAAGCACAATTCAACAAAAATATCATTAAAGTAGCCATTTTATTGTTAAAAAGTCCTCTATAATGGTCTATTTCTAATAAAACTGCCCTTGAGACATAAGTTTTTGCACAAAAAGTTTGGAAATGTGCAGAGAAACACTTACCTTTGCACAAAATTTCAAAATTTGTGCAATGAATACATATCGCAGTTTCAACTCATACATTGAAAACAGCATAATTAATAATTGGAACCTCGATGCACTTACGGACTATAAGGGCATCACGTTACAATATCACGACGTAGCGAGAAAGATAGAAAAGCTACATATTCTTTTTGAATACAGTGGAGTGAAGAAAGGTGACAAGATTGCCATGTGTGGACGCAACAGCGCACACTGGGCTGTCACTTTCTTTGCTACATTAACCTACGGAGCCGTTGCCGTTCCCATTCTCCACGAATTCAATTCCGAACAAATATACAACATTGTAAACCACAGTGGCTCCAAACTACTTTTCGTAGGCGACATTGTGGCAAAAGACATCGACCCAAAGCAGATGCCACAACTCGAAGGCATAGTGAACATTCCCGACTTCTCGCTGATGATTTCGCGTTCCGACGATCTTACTTTCGCACGCGAACATCTTAATGAAATATTTGGCCGTCGCTTTCCACGGGCTTTCCGTGCTGAGCATGTAAAATACCACGTTGACGAAGCTGAGGAGCTGGCACTCATCAATTACACGTCAGGAACGACTGGATTCTCCAAGGGAGTTATGCTGCCCTACCGCTCTTTGTGGGGCAACCTCGACTTCTGCCTCGATGCCATAGGTACAAAGATAGCAGAGAACAGCCGCGTACTAAGCATTCTGCCAATGGCACACATGTACGGCATGATGGTAGAATTCATCTTTTCGTTTGTTCATGGTTGCCACATTTTCTTCTTAACTCGACTCCCTTCACCAGCCATCATTGCACAGGCCTTTGCCGACATTAAGCCGGCTATCGTCATTTCCGTACCACTGGTTGTGGAGAAAATCATCCGCAAGAGCGTCTTCCCCAAGATACAGAACAACAAGGTGCGCCTGCTTTGGAACATGCCTGTAATAAACAAGAAGGTAAAGCAACGCATCTGCGAGTTGGTACTTCAAGCTTTTGGCGGCAATGCCTACGAGGTGGTTGTCGGCGGTGCTGCACTGAACCAAGAAATAGAGGCATTCCTCAGAAGCATCGACTTCCCCATCACCGTGGGTTACGGTGCAACGGAATGTGCGCCATTGATTACCTTCAGCGACTACACTGACTTTGTGCCAGGCAGTTGCGGAACTCCTGTAAAGCACATGGAGGTGAAAATCCTAAGCAATGACCCACACAATATCCCTGGTGAAATTGTGGCTAAGGGAATGAACACGATGCTTGGCTACTACAAGAATCCCGAAGCAACGGAAGCTGCACTCGACAATGGAGGTTGGTACCACACCGGCGACCTCGGTACAATGTCGGAAGACGGACACGTATTCATTCGTGGACGCATAAAGAACATGTTGCTCGGAGCCAACGGACAGAATGTATATCCAGAGGAAATAGAAGACAAACTCAACTCAATGGCCATGGTCAACGAGAGCCTCATATTGCAACGCGGCGACAAACTCGTGGCACTGGTATATCCCGACTTCGACGAAGCGCAGAACATGGGCTTCAACGAAGACGACCTGCACGACGTGATGGAGCAGAACCGCAAGGAACTGAACGAACAGCTTCCGCCATACTGCAAAATCGCCTCAGTGCAAATACACAAAGAGGAATTTGCCAAGACACCTAAAAAGAGCATAAAACGCTACCTATACAAATAAACTTTGGAAGTTATCCAAAAACAGCAATGACCTAAAAAATTCAATGACAATATGGAACAAATACCTTCTTTCTGCGAAATAATTGAACGTAGCATAGTAGAGAACTGGAACTATGATGCGCTCACAGACTATAAAGGTGCTACACTTCAATACCACGATGTGGCACGCAAGATAGAGAAACTTCACATCTTGTTTGAAAATGGTGGAGTAAAACAAGGCGACAAGATAGCTCTCTGTGGACGCAACAGCGCTAACTGGGCGGTGGCATTCCTCGCCACTTTGACCTACGGTGCCATTGCCGTACCCGTGCTTCACGAATTCACCGCCGAACAAATCCACAACATAGTAAACCATAGTGAAGCAAAGTTCCTTTTTGTCGGCGATGTCGTTGCAACCCAAATCGACGGCACAAAGATGCCAGGACTTGAGGGAATAATCAACATTCCCGACTACTCACTCGCACTGTCGCGTACCGACAAGCTAACATATGCCCGTGAACACCTCAATGAGATGTTTGGCAAGAAATATCCAAAATATTTCAGAAAGCAACACGTTAAGTACTATCGTGAAAAGAATTGTGACGAGTTGGCACTCATCAACTATACATCGGGTACGACAGGTTTTTCCAAGGGAGTGATGATACCTTACAGAGCACTTTGGGGCAACTATGACTTTGCAGAACACGTACTCGGCACGAATGTGAATAAAGGTGATAGTGTAATAAGCATACTTCCAATGGCACACATGTATGGAATGGCTTTCGAATTCATCTTCGAATTCCTACATGGTTGTCACATCTACTATCTTACACGCATTCCTTCACCTGCCATAATAGCACAGGCATTCACCGACGTTAAACCTTCTATTATCATTGCCGTACCGCTTATCATCGAGAAGATAATCAGAAAGAAAGTATTCCCAAAACTACAGAACAACAAGGTACGCCTGCTTTGGAACATTCCATTACTGAACAAGAAATTGCAACAACGTATCTGCGACCAAGTGAAAAAAGCCTTCGGAGACCAATTCTACGAAATCATCATTGGCGGTGCTGCCTTTAACAGAGAAGTGGAGATGTTTCTGAAGAGCATTGGATTTCCCTTTACAGTCGGTTACGGAGCCACTGAATGTGCTCCCATCATCTGTTACGCCGACTACAAAGACTTCGTTCCTGGCAGTTGCGGAAGAGCTGTCATTCACATGGAAGTGAAAATAGACAGTCCTGACCCTGAGAACATTGCAGGCGAGATTCTTGCTCGCGGCACAAACGTCATGCTCGGCTACTATAAGAATCCGGAGGCTACGGCACAGACCATCGACACAGAAGGTTGGTATCACACAGGCGACCTTGGGACAATGGACGCACAAGGCAACGTCTTCATTCGTGGACGTTCAAAGAATATGCTTCTTGGACCAAGCGGACAAAACATCTATCCCGAAGAAATTGAAGACAAACTGAATTCTATGCAATTCGTACTGGAAAGCATTGTGGTTCAGCGCGAAAACAAGCTCGTAGCTCTGGTGCATCCCGACATGGATGCCTTAGTGGACTTAGGACTTCACGAACAAGACATCAAGAACATTTTGGAGCAGAACAGGATAGCCCTTAACGAGCAAATTCCTGCATACTGCAAGATTTCAGAAATAGAAATACAGAAACATGAGTTTGAGAAGACACCGAAAAAGAGCATCAAACGCTACTTATACAAGTAATGCTTAGTGATGATAAAAAAATAAGTTGGTACGATTTACCTCAGATTTTTGATATGTTTTGGATTCTCGAAGAAGGAGCGTAGCGGGCTACATGACTGATGAGAGAATTCAAAACAGCCCAAAAGATGAGGTGTTACCATAAGAGATAAAAATTCCAAAGCGTACCAATTTATTTTTTATCATCACTAAACTCAACCTATTGTTTTTTCAGGCTCTACTCCAACAGGTTGAGTTAAACCGAAAACTTAATGAATATGAACAATAATATTATAAAGAGAATTGCAGAAGAACTGCAATTGTCGATGCGTAGCGTGGAAAACACGCTACAGCTAATTGAAGAAGGATGCACCATTCCTTTCATAGCTCGATACAGGAAAGAACGTACAGGTACACTCGACGAGGTACAGATAGCAGCAATAAGTGACCTCAACGACAAGTTGACCGAACTGGAGAAGCGCAAGGAAACAATCATCAAGACAATAAGCGAACAAGGCAAACTTACTCCAGAACTGGAGAAGCGCATAAAGGAATGTGAAGATGCGGAAACTCTCGAAGACATTTACTTGCCTTACAAGCCAAAACGAAGGACAAAGGCGCAAGTCGCACGCGAACAAGGACTTGAACCCTTAGCAACCATAATAATGATTGGCAGGGAGAACGACCCCGAAGGTGTTGCCAAGCGATTTGTCAAAGGCGACGTGAAAAGCACAGCCGATGCCATTAAAGGCGCACAGTACATCATTGCCGAAATAGTGAGCGAAGACGAGCAGGCACGACAGACCGTGAGACGCTCGTTTGAGCGGGAGGCCACAATAACATCAAAGGTAGTAAAGGACAAAAGGGATTCGGAAGAGGCCGCCAAGTATTCCGACTACTTTGACTGGTCGGAGCCACTAAAGCGTTGTCCTTCACATCGCTTGTTGGCTATGCGTCGTGGTGAGGCTGAAGGTATTCTGCGCATCAGTATATCCACCGACGACGGCGACTGTCTGTTCCGCTTGCGCCGTAGCAAAGTCAAAGGCAACGGACGATGTGCTAAACTCATCGAAGAGGCGGTGGACGATAGTTATAAACGACTGATAGAGCCATCAATAGAGAATGAGTTTGCTACACGCAGCAAGGAAAAGGCTGAGGAGGAGGCCATAAGGGTGTTTGCAGAAAACCTACGACAACTGCTCATGTCGGCACCATTAGGACAAAAGCGCGTGATGGGTGTTGACCCTGGATTCCGCACTGGTTGCAAAATAGTATGCCTCGACGCTCAGGGCAACCTCCTACATTACGAAGCGATATATCCCCACCCTCCCATTGCCAAACGAGAGCAAGCTGCAGCGGCAATAGAACGCCTCGTTGAACTATACGGCATTGAGGCAATGGCAATAGGCAACGGAACGGCAAGCCGCGAAACAGCTGCCTTCATGAAGTCGCTGCATTTCAACCACAAGGTGAAACAGTTTGTAGTCAGCGAAGACGGTGCCTCGGTTTACTCCGCATCAAAGATAGCACGCGACGAGTTTCCTGACAAAGACGTTACGGTGCGTGGTGCTGTAAGCATAGGCCGCCGACTTATGGATCCTCTTGCAGAGCTTGTAAAAATAGACCCAAAGAGTATCGGTGTGGGGCAATATCAGCACGATGTAGATCAGACAAGATTAAAGAAAAGCCTCGACCTGACCGTAGAGAGTTGCGTGAACTCTGTTGGAGTGAACCTCAATACAGCAAGTCAGCATCTACTGACTTACGTTAGTGGACTTGGTCCGACCTTGGCAAAAAACATCGTCGATTACCGTCGTGAGCACGGAGCTTTCACAAGTCGTTCTCAACTTAAGAAGGTTCCTCGCCTTGGTCCAGTAGCTTACGAGCAGTGCGCCGGTTTCCTTCGCATTCCTGAGTCGAACAATCCATTGGACAACAGCGCAGTACATCCTGAATCATACAAAATAGTTGAGCAGATGGCGCATGACAATGGATGCACTGTCAAGCAGCTGATGACCGACGCAAGCCTAAGGGAAAAGATTGATCTGAAGAAGTATGTGAGCGAAAACATCGGAATGCCTACGCTGACCGACATAATGAAAGAATTGGAAAAGCCTGGACGCGACCCAAGAAGCCAAATCGAGGAGTTTGAGTTTGCTGCCGGCATCAACACAATTGACGACTTGCGTGCAGGAATGACATTACCAGGAATAATCACAAACATCACAAACTTTGGAGCGTTTGTTGACATTGGCGTACATCAAGACGGACTTGTCCACATCTCACAACTTGCCGACCGCTATGTAAGCAACCCCAACGACGTGGTGAAGCTGCATCAGCATGTAAGGGTAAAGGTGACGGAGGTAGATAAACGTCGCAACAGAATCTCACTAACAATGAAGGAAGCTTGATAATTAAGAATTAAAAATTAAAAATTAAGAATTAAGAATTAAGAATCTTATAGAATTAAAAATTAAAAATTAAGAGTTAAGAATTAAGAATCTTATAGAATTAAAAATTAAAAATTAAGAATTAAGAGTGA
>JBJEKR010000067.1:0-3889 GCA_051878735.1 Prevotella sp.
AGGCAATGCCGACCAAATCGACGAAACCCATGGCGAAGAAGCACAACATCACGGGAACAATTGCCATCTTATTTTTCTTGCTCATTATTATATTATTATTTATAGTTCAAAGTTACAGTTTTGATATGTTATCCTGAAATACAATCTATATTACCTTAGAAGATGTATGCCTTGGCATTCTCCACCTTAGCCTTGCCATCGACAGAATAGAAACGTACACGGTCGTAGGGCTTTGTCGGGAACACGAGGTTTGTCATGGCTATGCGTCCGCCATCGACGAACAGTTCCACTGAACTTTTGTCAACAAAGATATCGAAATGGCGTGTTCTGCCATCGCAGAGATTCAGAGGTGCCCATGTGCCAAGAGCAAAGTCATTGATGTAGTTAATGGCATTCTGCTGGCGAAGAGTCATAGGATTGTCTTTACGCACAGTAAACTCATAGTTGTTCTCGATGTCATGAGGAACAGACCTCTTTCCAAAACCAGTCTCACCGCTTTCTGTGCGGTCCATTACGACGCGCTGCTTGTCAATGTCGAGATAGACGAGTGTGCGCTCACCCTTGTCGTTAGAGAGTTCAATGCCCACAGTCTTGGCTGTCACGGATGTTATGTCTGCTTCAATTTCAAAAGCTCCATTTCCTCCCAGTTGCTTAATTTCTGAGCCGCTTTCGAGAGAGAATGAGCCTATCTCAATATGTTGTTTACGCAAAACCTTGGTTTCCTCTACGGCATTTGCAGAAAGATAATACTCGCCGTCTTTTTCAAACAGGCGAAGCTCACGCGGCAGGGCGTTGCAGCTACGGAACTGCTTGGTCGGAGTGAGGTTGGCATACTGCCAGTTGCTCATCCAGGGTACTGCCACTATGCGGTCACCAAGATTTGAGAAGGTCACCGTGGCATAGTGATCCTTTCCGAAGTCGAGGAACTTCGCCACTTCGGGCTTGTTGTCACAGGTGAAGTCCTTGCCGTCAAAGTCGCCCACGAAATACTCCGTACAGGAGCCGCCAAAAGGACATCCGGGATTGATATTGACAATCATGACCCATTTCCGCTTGCCATTAACTGTCATCGGGAAGAAATCGGGACACTCAAACTGGTTGGGCTGCGCTCCGTAGCCACGACCGAAGGCACTGACGTATTCCCATTGCTTTAAGTCCTGCGACTTGTAGAAGCGCATCTCCTTGTCGGCTGAAACAATCATATACCAAGCCTTGCCCTCCTCGTAGCGGAACACCTTCGGGTCGCGGAAATCCTTCAATCCATCGAAAGGTGTGAGGATGGGATTGCCCTCGTACTTTGTGAACGTGCGACCATTGTCCTTACTGTATGCCATGCACTGGATTTGTCCGTTTTTGTCGCTTGCAGAAGTGTAAAA
Organism: Prevotella sp.; assembly: GCA_051878735.1. Taxonomy (GTDB): domain Bacteria; phylum Bacteroidota; class Bacteroidia; order Bacteroidales; family Bacteroidaceae; genus Prevotella. Next base: position 1,377 of record JBJEKR010000067.1, read on the forward strand.
GGCTATAATCGCATTCTTGCCGTAGCCTGCGCTGTTGTACTTATCCACTACGGTGCTGCCTGAGAAGATGTGTCCGAGGGTGTCGCGTGCGATTGCCGGTTTGAGATGTTCCCAGTGAACGAGGTCGCGGCTAACGGAATGTCCCCAGTGCATGTTCCCCCATTTTGAGCCGTATGGATTGTACTGGAAATAAAGATGATACTCGCCGTCCTTATATACCAGTCCGTTTGCATCGTTCATCCATCCGTATTGCGGAGTGTGGTGATATATGGGGCGATAGTAGTCGGTGTTCTTTGCGTCCCAAGTGTCAGAGAGTCGCATTTTCTTTAGGGCGAGAGCATTCCTGTCTATGTTGAGCATCTTCACCACGGCACGCTTGCCACCAGAGAGTTCAAAGGGCACTTCGTAGTCGATTTTGTCGATTGCGAGACGAACATCCATCCATGTGTCGTCGGCACGTCCGAGGTCGAGTTTCACCTGTGCCTCCTGTCGCTCTTCCTCCACGGGCAGGACAAGATACTTTGAGGGATTGTTTACTGTCACTATCGTGGTGTCACCACTGTAAACGATGTTTATTTCCTGTGCATTGACATTTGCAACTGTTGCAATGGCTGCGAAAGCCGATATGATTATATTTTTCATTGTTATACGTTTTTTATATGATTAGAACTTGATGTTAGCTGTAAATTCCACTGTGAACGGACGGAGGTAACTACCCGTCATGAGGCAGTTCTTGATGTCCTTTGCCTCGTCCTTTGTGATGAGTTCCGCACCGGCAATACTGCCTTTGGCTCCTGTCTGATTGAGGAAGTTGACCACAGTGCATCCGAGGTCAAGATGCTTGTTGACATTCCAGTTCACACCGCCGAAAGTCTCCCAATGACCGTTGAAATAGTATGCCTCATTGATGTTGGCGTAAGTCTTGCTGAAATAGCGGAAACTGGTCCAAAGTTTGAGTTTGGGAGTAATCATGTAGCTTGGGTCGAGTTCGACAAGCACCTGCGGTACTTCAGCCACGATGTTGCCTGTGGCATTGATCTTGCCCTCGTATCCGTCGCTGAACTTGACAGACGTCTCGTATTTCTTGTATGTCGGCTTCTGGTAGGTGAAGAGAGCATGAAGCTCGAATCCCTTGAACGGACGCATGACGGCATCTGTAGTCCACCCCCATGTCTGGATGTCGTATGCCATTGGGGCAGCCATGATTTCCTGACCGTGCTGGAGGTTGAGTGTAGAGTTGTTGTTGGTCTTGGAAATGTATGAGACGAGTGACGTGAGACTCAACCAACTGTTGTTGTAGTAGAAACCGGCACGACCGAGCGGAACGCTGATTTTGTCAGTATTAGGAAGTGTTGCCGGCGCGAAGTTCTCAAACTTTGGATGCTGCACAATATATGTGAAATCACCCGTGAATCCGAACTTTTCAGCCAATTTATATGTGAGAGCGGCGGTGAAGTCATAGTTCAGCCAGCTGTAGTCGAGGTCAGACGGAGTTATCTTTGTTCCGTCGGTAGCTGTGGTTCCGAGGTGATAGTTGGCGAAGCGTCCTACATAGTCACCTGCCGAGTTCTTCACGGCAGCGTTCTCCCCTTTGATGGTCTGCCACTCCAATCTTGCACCATAATACACATTCAGTTTCTTCGAGATGTCCCAGTCGTGTGTGAAGTATATGGCGAGCTTATTCTCCTTGCCCTTGTAGTATTCCGAGGCATTCTTGTTGTAGTCATAGAAATAGTAGTCGCGCTTGTTGGCATCGTACAGGCGCACTGCATAGCTGCCATCGTTGGGTACGCTTTGGTCGTACATCGTGGTATTTGACGCATAATCAACGTCATAAAGCCACTCGTTCACACCGATACGCAGCGTACTGGTGGAGAACTTCTTCACAAGCTCCGAAGTAAGGAGAAACTCGTCAATGTCGCCCGCATTGAGGCACGACATTCTTGTCTGCACATACTCGCCCGTATAGCTCTCGCGCTTGCCCTCTGGAGTAACCAACATATAATTATATTCGGCATTGCCCTTCACGTCAATCAGCGACATTGGGGTCTGATATACGAAAGCTCCGCGGGCGTGGTCGTAGCGTGCGCTGATGTTCCATGTCAGTCCGTTGTCCCAACGATATTTGTTGGAGATGAAGAACTGGCTTGAACGGTTTTCTGCCGCATCATAAAGTGATGTCTCCTTGATATCACCTGTGCGCATATCCATATATGTCATATTGGCGTCAACAGGCAGATAGGACGTTGTACCGAGTTTGAACTTGCCATACTCCTTAACACTTCCGTCGCCTACATAGATGAATGGGGCTGATTGTGTGGCGAAATTGTAAACGGGATGGCTGTTGGAATAATGGTACATGGCTGTCAGTTCACCCTTTCCCTTATTGTAGAGACGTGTTAGTGCCACCTTGTAAATCTGGGTACGATCCTGATACTGCGAACTCTTGACTTTAAACGTTCCGGGGTCGAAGTCCTGATACATATTGGCGCTATAAAACCAGCTGTCGTCGA
>JBJEKR010000068.1:0-3883 GCA_051878735.1 Prevotella sp.
TCACGATTGCATTTACCAGGTGCATGAACGTGCTTGATTGGGATGGCAAGAGCTATAAATTCGTATATGAACCACGATACGTCGAGGACTCCTTCGTCCTTGGCGACTGTAACGAGGTCATCGTCTTCAGAGTATTCTTCTCCAAACTTTGCGACCAGTTTGCCCTCGGCATCTATGGACTGCTCCATGTCGTCAAGACAGATGTCGCAAGGAACAATGACAGAGCCTTCAACATTGAAAAGCAATTCAAACGTGTCGCTTCTGCGGTCGATTGAAATGCTGGCAGACAATGCTCCACGATGAATCTCCGGGGCGTCAATCGCCTCGAAATATTCATCATTCAGCTCAAAGTAGAATTCATTTTTTCCTTCCTTCAGGCTGTTCAAGTCTATCTTAAAAGGCTCTAAACTATACATTTGTTCACTTTGGGGTGCAAAGTTACTAATTATTTCTGATATAGTGAAACTTATACACCTTTTTTTTCAATTTCTTAATGATATATTGATGAAAACAACGCCTAAAGCCTCCCTTTTCACAAAGGAAGGCCCAGTTTTCGGAAGTCTTTCCGAGAGAGAATTTATTTTTTCTTCAATTCTACCAATACGGCTCCTGACTTGTCCTTGACACCAAACTTTTCAAGCGAAGCCTTGTTCTTCAAGACGTTGACGCTTGCAATGGTAGAGGGGTCGATAGCTTTCACGGTTTCAAGGTCAACCGTTTTCCCATCTACGAAATATGCCATATTATTGTCCTCCATGACACCAACATTCTTTTGTGCTTTGTCGCCGTCCTCACCTTGCAGGCGGAATTCTATCGGAATGGTGAATTGCACAGCCACTGGTTTACCTTTCAGCATTCCCGGCTTCCACTTAGGCATGGCTGTAACAACCCTCAGTGCCTCATTGTCCAAGTCAGGCGATACAGAATTTACTATTTTAGGCTCCATGACGTTGCCCTCCTTGTCAATAACGAAGTTGACTACCACCCTACCCTCGATTTCGTTCTTCTGTGCAACCTCAGGATAACACACATTCATTTGGAGAAACTTGAACATGGCTTCCATTCCACCTGGATATGACGGCATCTCATCAACCACGTCATACACCTTTTCATCCTTCCCCTTAGGTTGGAGAGAAGAAGTCTCGTTTTGACTCGCCAAATTGGACTTCTCTTTAAGTTGGAGAACAGGTGACTCGCTCTTCGCAATCTCAGCCACGGCAAGCGTTTCCTTGACGCTGGTCTCAATTTCCCTTGACGTTTTCTCCACTGTTGGATTGGCGAAAGCCACCACCGCACAAGCGGCAACAGGCAGCACGGCAAGTGCCTTTAGGCATTGCCATCGGTTTGTTTTCGTTGTTTTCATCATTTTGATACGTTTTTTTAAAGAGTTATGATTTAAATTGTTTGCCAGCAGGAACGCGCGTTCTCCCACCGACTTCACTATAAGCAGCATCTGATACTGCTTAGGGTCAACACCTTCCCTTAACACTGCCGCATCAGCTTCGTATTCGTGAATGTCTTGCAGTTCACGCTTCAAGAGCCATGCCGCAGGATTGTACCATTGGAATATTATCAGCAAGTTGCAGAGCATCACCTCATAGGAATGTCCCAAGCGGGCATGTTCCCTCTCGTGGATAAGTATCTCTGCGAAGCCTGTCTCGTAGTCTTTGCGGCTCATCACCACATTGCCAAACCAACTGAATGGCGACACGTTTTCTTCAACCACCATCACCTCCATGCCGTCAACGGTCTGCCTCATACTGACACGCTTCATCAGCCTAACAATATGCCACACCGAAACGACATTCATCAGCAGCAACACCGCCACACCTATTATATATATAAGGAATAGCATCTGGACAACGGAAAGGCCTCTCCCCGTCTCAACTATCGGCAATGCCTCGCCAACGATTACAGCTTCCTCCACCATCACGATGCCCTTGTTCAACACCGCTTCGTCTGCCAACGTCAATCTTATGGTAGGAACGACAAGCGACGCAAACATCAACGTCAGCAGCAATGCGTGGTTGAAACGGTAGAACGAGTCGCGGCTCAGCAACAGCTTATACACAAGGTAAAAAGCTATGAGGCACACGGCAACCTTCAGCGAATATATGAAAAACATTGCCATCGTCATTCCTCCTCAACCTGCTTTATAAGTTGCTTCAATTCCTCAATCGACAGCTTTTCTTCTTTCACCAAGGCAGAAACGGCATTCAGATAAGAACGCCCGAAAAACTTGTTCACCACGTTAGCCAACGTACCACCACGATAGTCCTCACGCGTAATCTTTGCGAAGTACTGGAAACAGCGTGCAGTCAAGGCACGATGGTCGAGAAATCCTTTCTCTTCCAATATCTTCACCAAGGTACTAAGCGTGTTGACGTGAGGCTTCGGGTCGTCATAGTGCGATTGAAGCTCTCGTATCTGCATGTCACCATACGTCCAGTAATGGTTCATGATTTCCTCTTCTTTTGCTGTAAGTTGTTTCATAAAATTACTCTGTTACTTTGCTTGTTTATTATTTCTGCTGCAAAGTAACTAAAAATATTCGTTATACAACTAATTTTCTTAGTTAATTAAACTAAAACTCTTCGTTTTTAACGTTTCAACTCTATTCTGAACGTAGTTCCAATGCCTATTTCAGACTCTTTTACGTATATTTTCCCTTTATGATACTCCTCCACGATGCGCTTGGCAAGCGACAAACCAAGTCCCCAACCACGCTTCTTTGTCGTGAAGCCAGGCTTAAAGACATTCTTCAAGTCCTTGTGCCTTATTCCCTTTCCGGTATCAGCAACCTCAATCGCCACGTCATAACCATCCTCAATAATGGAAATGGTAATTCTGCCTTTGCCTTCCATCGCATCGACGGCATTCTTGCACAGGTTCTCAATCACCCATTCAAACAGCGAAGCATTGATACGAACAACGACCTCGTGGTCCGGCATGTCAATAGTCATCTCAACAGCCGACGAAGTACGACGGTCGATGTAGTCAACGACATGAGCGACCACCTGATTAAGACTTGAAGGTTGAGGTTCTGGCAACGATCCTATCTTTGAGAAACGTTCTGCAATGAGTTCAAGTCGTTTGACATCCTTTTCCATCTCGGGAATCATTTCATCGTCAGGATAACTCTCGCGCAATATTTCTACCCATGCAATAAGACTTGAAATTGGCGTACCAAGTTGGTGTGCCGTCTCCTTCGAGAGTCCAACCCATACCTTATTCTGTTCTGCCTTCTTTGAAGACAACAAAGCAAAAATGGCAACGACAACAAAGATAAGGACAATACCTAACTGGACATACGGATAGCTCGCAAGGCGCTTTAAAAGAATCGACTCATCGTAACAAACGAGCTGATAGTCGGCATTCGGTCTTTCATCGAGCGTTATCTTGACGAAACGTCCCGACTTTTCCATGCGCTTCGCCTCCTGTTCCAAAAAGTTTACGGAGTCGTTATAGTTTACGGCATCAACTTCAACGTTACGGAAGTCCATAACATTTCCAACAGAATCCACCACAATGACAGGAATAGTATTGTTTCCTTGAATTACATTAAGAACAAGCGTCAAATCAGTGTTCTCGTTAGCGTTGTTCAAGGTATGCAAGGCTTCTGCCCACATCTCCATTTTATTGCGTTCCTCTTTCGAGAGGTCGTTGATGAGAAGATGCGAGACGACAAGTGATGCAACTGCAATGACAACAGCCACTACCACAAGAACAATCTTTACTTGCCTTATCCTGTCAGTCCACTGCATAATTGATTGTCAAGAGGTGGATGAAAACGAAAAATCCCCAAGGACAACGTTATCCTCGGGGATCATCATCAAAAAGAAGGCGGCCTCCTACTCTCCCACATTGCATTGCAGTACCATCG
>JBJEKR010000069.1:0-16841 GCA_051878735.1 Prevotella sp.
TGACGATATAAGGCTTGTTGGCCTCTATCCTTGTCACCTGTGCGAAGATGAGCTGCTCGTCGCTGCGTCCCGAGAGCGTATATACCTTCGTGTTCTCAGGCACATAGCTGTCGTAAGGCAGACAAAGCGTATAGGGCTTGTCGCTCTTCTTGAACACACGGTCGTAGCTTGTCGCCTTGGCGGTGAAGTCAATAGGCACGCAGTAGTCGCGCGAGTCGGTGATGGCGAAGTGTGCGCACTCCCTTGATCCCTCGGCTCCATATACCACATTGGTCCTATCGGACGAGCCGAACGATGCGGGCATATAGGCGAGAGCCTTGCTGCTGATGCCGAGCTTGTCATAGCCTGCGGCAAGTGCGGGACCGGCATCGGCGCAACGCATGAAGTCAGCCCAGCGCAGCTCGTTGTTGCCGGAGAAGGCGTTTGCCTCGATGGTTGTAAGGGTAGAAGGCAGAGTAACCTTCTGCAGGTTGGCGAGTGCGGCAAAGGTGGTTGCCTTCAACGTGTCGATGGAAGTCTTGGCGAGAGAAGTAAGGTCAGAAATGCTGTTGTAGTTCTCAAACCATCCCGTCACGCTCTTCACGTTCTTCAGGTCGTCGTCGGTCATGACAATGTTGCGTCCGTAGGCGCGGAAAGCATCGTCGTCACCGAACTTCGTCCAGATGTTCATTGAGTGCTGCGTGTATTCCTTGTCTGTCTGGTAGCTCTCAACCAGTCCTTTTGGTACGTACATGTTCTTCACCTGGAAGTTGTTGTCGCTGGCAGGGTCGGTAAAGGCGTCGTCATGCAGCGTAGGCTTCTCCTTGCAGAGGAACACAAGGTTCTTCAGACTCGGACACTCGCCGAAGGCATCGTCATCAATATAGGTGGTATTGTCGCCCACGACGATGGTCTCAACGTTGAGCATGTCGTAGCAAGCCTCCTCGTTGATCTTCGTAGCGTTCTTCGGCAGTATGAGTGTGCGGATGTTGTCGAGTTTCCAGAACATGTTTTCGGGCACCTCGTTGTCGCGCTCCACATAGTCGTTGTAACTGCCGCGGTTGTAGCAGATCTTGGCAGGGTCGGTCTTGATTTCGGCATTGTAGAGGTCGAGATAGGTCATTCGGGAGAGAGCCACCTCGTCGCTTTCCTCCTCGTCACGTCCACCGAGCAGTCGAATTACTGCAATGTCCTTGCCGTTGATTGGTCCGTTCACCTTCAGTCCGTTTATCTTGTAGTAGTCGCCGCAGATGCTGCCCACGTCGTCGGGAGAGTCCATCGGGACGGTCAGTCCGAGCTTCTCGCCGAGCGTGCCAGCCTCAGTGAGCGTCACTTCGGTGATGTCGCTGTTCTCGCTGCGGTAGCCGTAGATATGATCGGCATACTGTGCCCATGCCTCGCGCCATGCGTCCTCCCTGCCTGTGGGTACCACTATGACGAAGTCAGGGTCGAGGTCTTCAAAGGCGTTGGCAGCCAGTGTCGGGATGGTGTCGCATGTGGCGTTGATCTTCTTCAGACTGCTGCAACCCTTGAACGCTCCTGCGGTGATTTCCTCAAGATAGAACGGCAGTGCCACTTCCTCCATCTCTGAGCATCCGCTGAGGGAATTGTCGCCGAGGGTCTTCACCTGTGCGGCATACATCAGTTCGTTGAACTTGCCGACAGGCTCGCCGTTGACACAGTTCTCGAAATCCTGCATATAGAACAAGTCTTCCACGGTGTATATCTGCTTCTTAGCGAGAGTCAGGAGTGTCTTGTCATCCTCGAAACCGGAAGCAATGGAATCCGCACTGTTGTAGAAACGAGCCGTGGCGGTATAGGCAGGACGGTGCTCGTTGGTGGTCAGCACGGTGATATTGCTGCACTTGCCATAGAACACTTCCTTGTCCAGGGTCTGTGGCACGGGGCCGAGGAATACCATCTCGCGGAGGCTTGGCGTCTCCTGGATGATGTCCTCCTCGATGTCGTTGATGTTCGGGCCGAAGACGATGCGCTTCAGCTTCGGGCACCGCCATGCCATCTCGTCCTTGATGCTCTTGGCGGAGTTGGGCAAGATGAGCGTTTCGAGATAAGGCAGCTTCTCGAACATCACGAGTCCAACCACATCGTCGCTGATATCGTGCATCACGTCTATCACTCCGTAGTTTTCGGTAGAGTAGAAATATTCGTTGTCGCCCTTGCGCAAATCTGCCTCGCTCAGGTCGAGATACTTCAGACGTCCCCTCGGGTCGATGTTGCAATGAACGGGGGTGCGGCCTCCAAGTGTACGGATGACACCCATGTCGATGTTATAGACAGGACCTATCACCTTCAGGCTGTCGATGTGGGAGAAGGTACCCGTCACGTCGAACTTCTTGCTGTACGAGCTGACATCAACATCAAGGCCGAGCTCCTCATGCAGACGCCTGTTTTCCGTCAGGGTCACCACCTTGAGCGAAGCCTTCTTGGTGTAGCCCTGAATGTGGTCGGCATATTTCTCCCATGAGAAGTGGGTCTTATAGGCGTTGATGACCTCCTCCTCGTTGGGCACGTAAACCACGAAGTCCTCGGGAAGTCCACTGAATATGCCGTCAGCGACAACGCAAGGGGTTTTGCCCTCCATGATGACGGTGCGCAGACTGCTGCAGTTCATGAAGGCCTCACTATTGATACGGGTTACACTCGCCGGAATGGTTATCTCGGGCAAGCTGGTACATTCCTTGAAGGCACTGGCGAAGATGGTGGTGATAGTGGAAGGCAGCTTCACGCACTGCAGTTCCTTCTGCCCCTTGAACATGTTGGCGGCAACTGACGTCATGCCATTCGACTCGAATGCCTTGAACTCGCCGAAGCTCTTGATGGTGTATTTTTCGAGGGCATCCCTGAGTTCATTGGCTGTCACTGTCTTCGAGGCGTCCATCACATCCCATCTCTCGTTGTCGATGGGCGACTTGTACCAGAGGTCGAGGTCGTCGAGTGCGTCCTCCACTTCCTCGTCGGCTGGCTTGAAGAAGCACGGCATGAAGCGGTCGGCATACTTCGCCCACGTGCTGTCGTTGAGGAACTTGTCCTTGACGTCGTACATCATCTTTATCCGCAGCTTGTCGCTGCCATCAAACACGCCCGTGCCGAGGTGTACGGAGTCGGGAGTGAGTTCCTTTGCGGTGTTCTTGCCGTCGGTACACATATAGAGCATGTTTACATACTCCAGATTCTTGCAGTCGGCGAAGCAGGAGTCTTGCAGCGTGACATTCAGGTCGGTGTAGGCATCGCCGAAGCCGGCAGCACCGAGAAGGTCCCAGAACGATACGCCCTTCACGTCGTCGTTGTTGTAGAACGCCTTATATTTCACGCGGTCGAGCTTGTAGTTGTTGTAGGCACCGATGTCGTTGTAGAGCGACACCTCGCCCTGCTTCTTCCGCAGGTCGCTTGTTCCGCCCACGGCCTTCAGGTGCTCTATGGTGTGCTCGTCATGCCAAGTCTGGTAGATGCGTGAGGCATTCTCAAACTCGTAGGCATACTGCACTCCGTTCTCGGTGAACGACACCTTGTCGGCCACGTCCACCACCTCAAACATATTCTTGTATCTGCTCCAGGAGTCGCTGGCGAGGAAGTCGTCGTAGCGTTCGCGTCCGATGCGTATCTTCAGCTGGGTAGTGTCGCAACCCTCGAAGATACGGTTGCCGAGGAGGATGAAGTTATCTGGACCGAGAGCCTGCTCGCTGCCGTCCTCATTGCTCTGCAGCACGAGGTCGAGCGTGCGGAGGTTCTTGCATCCGAGGAAGCAACTGTCGGGTATGGCAATGCACATCGCCTGGCGTGCCTCTGTGTCGCCACGCAGCTGGTCCTTGAATCCTATGCGTTCCAGGTTGGTCTTGTTATGGAAGGCACGCTGTCCAAAGCCTACGGTAGAGTAGTTCCATGCCGTGCCTATGTCGTTGTAGATGGTCAGATCCTTCTTGCTGGCATCAATGTCCTTGACGTACAGGTGATAGATGGTGTGTTTGTTCTCTGTAAGAACCCACTGTCCTCCCAATACCTTCCATGTGTTATGACGGAGATTTGACTGAATGGTGTTGCATATACCACGGGAGATAACGGTTGACAATCCTACATTCTGTGTTGCTATCAAAGTCAAAAAGAGATTAAAAGCGACTGTCTGGGACAAATTAAACAACTTAAATGCTCCCATGGAAATCAGCGAACTTGGCAAATATAAAGATAGGTTTAAGCCCATTCCAACTGCACTTGCCAAAGAGCTTCCTGCTTCAACTGCATTTGTAAGGGCTATATAAGTGCCTACCGTTCCTGCCGCAATGGCAAGCTGGCCAGCCATAACAGCAATATTCCACAGTGATGACTGTAAATGTGCTACAGTATTCGTTGACAGAGAGTTTAACGTATTCGAAGCATAGCCGTATGTCACACCTTCTTCCACTATGTCATTGTAAGTGGTAGGCATATAGTCGGAAGCAATGATAAAGTCCTTGTATTGGCTCCAGTTGGCATCATTCATGAAATCGCTATAGACATCAGGCGCAACCACGATGCGGAAGTCTTCGCTCACTCCATCAAACACATTCTCGCCGATATACACGTCAGACGGAGAAAGCCATTCCATCTTGTTCGTGCCCTCGGTGGAAAGGTAGAACATGTTCAGCTCCTTCAGGTTCTTGCAGCCCTTGAAAGCGCCGTTGTGGATGACCATCTTCAGCGGTGCGTGGGCGTTGGTGACGTTGGAGGCGCAGTCCTCGAAGACTATCTTCTTGATGTTGAGGTTGTCGCGCAACGGGAGGCTGTCCACGGCGATGGCCTTGTAGTTGAACGCTGTGCCTATGTCGTTGTAGATGCGCATCTCGCCATCGTTTGACTTCAGATAGTCGTCATCCGCTCCGGTGATATGAACATACCAGTAGGTCTTGGTGGTGTCGTTGCCCTCCAGCAGCTTGTGAGGCTCCAGGTTGCGGAACTCGGCTGCCCATGGAGTGACTATCGCCTCCATCTCCTCGGCATTCTCACTGCTGTAGTACTGCTGGCCGTCATCTGTACGCCAGTAGCTGTACACGGCACCGCCCTCCTTGTAATCAGCCATGTTGAAGTCGTAGGGCTGGAAGAGCTGCTTGTACTGACTCCACTGCGCGTCGTTGACGAACTCGGAATATACGCTGGTCGGTATGCGGATGACCACGTTAGGAGAGCCGTCGAACACATTGTTGCCGATAGGCATCTGCGACGGATGGATAACCTCGTAGTGGTCGGTTTCATCAACAGAGTTCATCACCATGTTGAAGTACTTGAGGTTGGGACAGTTGGCGAAGGCGTAGTCGCCGATAGCCATGTTCAGGTCGAGGAAGTTCTCCGTGGCGGATGGCATGATGTCGTAGATCTGCACCTCCTTCAGATCGCTGCAGCCATCGAAGGCTCGCGTCCATATCTTTGTGGTGGTGTATGCCCAGGTCTGTCCGATGTCCTTGTAGAGATAGGCTATGCCGTCGTGGCTCTTGATGTAGTCAACGTCGGGACCTGTGACGTGCACCTTATACACCGTTGTCTTGCCGTTGTTGCTCGTGGTGGTCTGGTAGGTGCACTCGGCATCGGTGTTGTTGTCGCGTGCATACTTCACGCCGTATTCGGTGAAGTCAGGCTCACGCATGGAGGTGGTGCCAACGATGCGGTCATTATAGACCTTCCAGCGGGAGTCGTTGATGAAGTCGTTGTAGTATTCCCAGTCCACGTATATCTTGGTGTTGGGACAGTTGGTGAAGATGTTGCTGCCAGGCATCACGTCGCCGGGGTGGAGCATCACCGTGTGGTCGGTGCCCGCATACACCTTGTATTTCATGTATATGCCCTCGAAGTTGCTGCAGCTCACGAAGGATGCGTTCTCGATGGTCAGAGAGGGGTACTTGTGGGCCTTGAGCGCAAGGGAGTGGTTGTTGTCGCCGAAGGTGAGAGAGCGAAGGTTGGCCTTCGAGGCGAAGGCGTTGGCACGGATGGTGCTGGTGAAGTAGTTGTAGATCTCGCCGATGTCGGTATAGAGGGTGACATCCGTAAGCGACGACACGTTCTGCATGTCCGTGACAACTACCTCCTGGCAGATCGCATTGTCCTCGCCGGTGACGGTGTTGCCCGTGGGGTAATAGCTCAGGTAGTCCTCCGTGTAGGCTCCCTTGACGCCGGCGCCATTGTTCCTGCCGACAAGCTCGCCAACGTAGTCGGGGTCGTCGTTCTCGGTGGCTGAGATGCTACATCCCGACTGCACGTAGCAGTTCTCCATGCGCGTGTCGCCGTCTTCCATATAGCCGGCGATGCCGCCAACGACATCATCCCAGCCCTGGACGATGGAGCCGCTGATGAGGACGCAGTCCCTTACCTTCGCGCCGGAGTTGAGCTGGCCGACGATGCCGCCGACCTCCTCCTTGGCGAAGACCTTGCCGTAGAAGGTGCAGCCGCTGATCTTGGAGCCCATGTCTGCCTTGCCGCAGATGCCGCCATAGTAGTAGGCGCGGCCTACGCCCCGGATGAAGCCCCACCCCTTGACGTGGCAGTCGATGATCTCGCTGTGACGTGAGCCTTCGGTGGCGAAGCCGCAGAAGGAGCCTACGTAGTCGCACGCCTCATCGGAGAGGGTGTAGTCGAACTGGGGGTTGTTGAGATACAGGTGCTGCACGATGCCGCCCTTCATGTATCCGAAGAGTCCCTTGTAGTCGCCGTCGTTGATCTTCAGGCCGTAGATGGTGTGGTTGTTGCCTTCGAAGGTGGCGGTGTAAGGGTCGTCATCAGTACCGATGCCAGGCCAGTTGGCCATGGTCAGCGTGATGTCATTGTCGAGATAGGCATCTGTGCTGGTTTTACCTTTATTGACTTGCTGGCAGTACCAGTACAGCTCCTCGGCTGTGGTGATGCGGTACTTGCCGTTAACCACGGGTGGCGTTGACGTGGAGGACTGTCCGTGACAGACCGTCGCCGCCGCAAACAGCAGTAAAAGTCCTACGAGCAGTCCCAACGGATTTGGGCGGATATGTCGTTTCGTTTTCATATTGTTGTTTTTAATTGACTTCCTCTCTCGCGACTCAAAATAGCTCAAGCAAGCATACCTCTCCTCTCGCTACTCCATCGGTTCAGAATAGCTCAAGCGAACTTGCCTCTCCTCTCGTTTGAAAAGAATGCTTAATTCTTAACTCTTAATTTTTAATTGACTTCGTCGATTACTCAACGCACTATCAAGCGCACATTAGCGGCAGTGGGATATTACCTCGTTGGCGAGGTGCGGGCGAAACACCCACACTCCCAGTCGGTTCGCGCAGCAATTGGCTTTCCCTTCGGTCGCTGAACGTTGTTTCTTAATTCTTAATTTTTAATTTTTAATTCTTAATTCTCATTTCGCCTCTCCCGTTGCCGGGTCATCGCTCACTCCCGTCTCGGTGGTTGTGCCATCGTCACCGGCGTTGAAGCCCCAGTCGATAGTTGTAGAAGAGTCTTCGCCCTCACCATTGCTCTCGTATGCAACCTTCAGCGACATGCGTGAGAGGTAAGAGGCGAGCGAAGAGCCGAGAATGGTGCCCGTCTTTATACCCATCGACAGGGAACGGAATCCCATACTACTACCCTTGCTATCATAATATTCCACCGATAAGGAAGGCTTAATCTGCAAGGTGTAGTTGGTCTCGGAGTCAATCTGTACTCCTGACTTACTGGTGCAGCTCACGGCTATACCGTATTTGCAAGGCAGAGGCTGTTCCACCGATTTTGTCCACTTCGTTGAAGTGACAGCTTCTGATGCCACCCTGCCATTGGCATCGATATAGTACGCCCTGATGTCGGCAACGTCAAACAAGTCCTGTGACAACTCCAAGGATGCGTTATAAACTAATTTCACAGCCTTGCTCACCTCTGGTGTGTCGGGCTCGTTGTCATCGCCGCAAGCCACAAAAACGAGTGCGGCGATGGTCATCATTATAAATTTCTTAATCATAGAAGTTTTTATTTTATTTGTTCTTATTTGTTTTTTGCTTGCAAATTTATTTAAAATATTCAAATGCACAAGGCTTTAAATGGAAAAAATCCTTGTCGTTCCAAAAGTTTTTATCGATTGACAAGGATTTGATTTATTGATTAAAAATCTTCGAAAGAATTCCGTAACAAGTTGCCATAATGTTCGGCATTATAGACCTTGGCATGAGAGGTGACTGTGGTGCGAGCAAGATTGTAATAGAGGTCGCGCACGGACGTCGAGGGGTTGGATGTCACGTAGCTCACGAAATTGCGGGTGAACGTGTCGGAGAGGAACACCCCCATATCGGGGTCGGCATCGGCAATGTCGGCATTCGACGACTCATAGGCATTGGCTGCCGTCATGCAGAGTACTCCAGGAATGCCCACGCACTGCTCCGCTATGCTGCCACTGAAACATGCCTCGACCACAAAGAACATCTTGCGATAACGTCCGGCGGCGTTCATCGCCTGCAAGGCCTTCATCACCTGCGTTGATGACACCTGGCGGTCGGCAAGGCCAAGACGCCCCATATTGCCGTGCCCCGCCCAATAGATGAAGACATCGTCGGACTTGCCCGAGCGGAGCACTTCGGGCAGGACAGAGGAGGCATTGCCCAGAAGAATGTCGGTAAGATCGCCGGCGGTGAGCTGCGACGGATGATAGTCAATCTTCACCTTATTATATATATTAGGACCGTCGGGAGTGACACGCACCTCTCCCTTGTTGATATTGTTCGGATTGTATGCAATGTCGTCCTCCATAATCAGAATGATATGGTCATCGTCATATCCGCGGCTTTTCAGCATCTGATAGACGTTGAGAGCGTCGGCCTGATGGCGATAGTTGGTGAAGCCTGTGGATGCTGCCACTATCACTGCATACTTGTCGCCCAAGGCAGGATAGTCGAAATCGAGCTGGTTCTCATCGATTTCATCACGGCTTTGCGTCTTATCGGTATAGTCCCATATCTGCGTTGAGGAGGTGGTGCGACCGCTGCCGTCGGTGGATACATATTCCACGGTCAGGTACTCACCATTGCGGAGAATCCAGCGGCGATAGGTGGTGTGAAGCACAGAGGCGTGGTAGCGCGAATCGAAGAGCCAGTCGCTTGAGACACCCGTAGCAGACGGCTGCATGCCGTTGCGCAGCATCATGAAGACATACATAATATCATCGCTGAGCCATGAGCCGTCAACAGTGGCATTGCCATCAACCACCTTCACTATGGCCTCGTTCAGAGGCAACTGTTCCGTGGCAGCCTCCTGGGCGGTGAGCGAATAGGCAAGCATGAGGATTGCATCGTAGAGCTGAGCCTCGCCGGGGAGCGGTTCCTCGCCATATTTCTCGCGGTAAGCCACGGCAAAGCCGCTCTCAGGATTGGGAGCGGGCGACATTCCCTCATATTCACCCTTTACCGTTGAGGCTATCCTTGTGCTCACTGCACGGTCGGTACAAAGTGTGTAGGGGAAGGCTCCATCAGTCTCCTTTATATCCATCGACACCTCGTCAAACTTCAGCATGTCGTCGTCGGAAGAAGGCACGAACACCAACATGTCGGCTCCGTACTCGAATATGTCCTCGATATTATCGTAATTGTCGTGCCACAACTGCCTTATATTTGCCTCTAAAGAGGCGGCATCGGAATAGACGTAAATGTTGTGCACCTTCAGACCGAGATTCTCTGCCTGGAAACCGAACCACTCGCGGAAGGTATTGCCGTATTCATCCTGCCGTACCATAAGACTGACACGCTTGAAGCCGAAGGTGACTGCCTCGGTGAGCATCATCTCGCACTGCGTAATGTCGCTCTCGGTGAGGTTGTACACATAGTCGGAAGAGGCGAAGATGCGCTGGAAGTCGGCAGAGGTGGCCTGAGGAAGGAGCAACGGCAAATTGCGACTCGTACACTCGCTCGCTACGGAGGATGCCTTGGCTATGGACATCGGGCCAACCATTGCCACACAGCTGTCGCGCCCGACGGCATCGCCAATAATCTCGGAAACAGAAGAGGACGTGACATCGGCCTCATCGTACCAGTGGAGCTGCAAACTGACTGCCTTGGACAGTGACTTCTGCGACTTGGAGATATTGTCCAATGCCCATTGGGCCGTGCGCTGCCATCTTGACGACTCTGCGGAGGGCATTATAACACCTATATTATATGTCGTCTCGACGTGTTCCGATGTTGACGACGTGCCGTTGTCATCAGAATCGGAACAGGCACTAAGCGCGAATGACGCTGCAAACAGCATCAGTGCGTATATCATATATTTACTTCTCATATTCTGCCTCCTTTCTCACTGCCTCGTCAAAATACTCCGACTTCAGACGGGGGAAAAGGTCGTCATCCCAGGTGCCGAAGAATACCGAGGTGGTGGGGTTTGTGACTATGTCAATATACTTGCTGTCAAGGCCATATACTACCGAGCTGGGTATATCGCTGCCCTCATGCCACAAGGTGACGAGGTCGCGCAGCAAGTCGCCGGAACGGATGACTACCGAAAACGGTGTCCAATCGGACAATGATGATATGTCGCGGTCCATGCCAATGATGCCGCACAGGCGGTTCATGGCAAAGGAGAAACGCTGCAATCCGATGTTGGAACCTCCGGCAAGGGGGAAAATGGTGCTGAAGGAGTATGATGAATCTTCTAAATCGTCGAGTTCTTTGGAATAAAGGTCAGAAATGGCGGAATAAGCCTGGTTGGGCATGGAGAAACCGTCATAGTTGTCGGAGAGCACAATAGTATAAGGTGTGTAATCACTGTAAGCCGAGTAACCGTCAATGAATCCCTTGGCGGCATCGTCAACCATCTCGTCGCCGTCCATGGCCTTGACAACAACAGTCCTTCCCTTTGCCACCATAAGCCCGGAAAGCCACGAGGCACCATAGCGCTGTATCTTTGCTACCGATGCCCCTTCAGGCAAATCACTGCGGGTGCTTTCCATAATCAAGACCTTCTTGCCACCAAGATTGTCGCTTGCATCGGGAATATCTTGATATTCGCTGCCCGCAAAGACGAGCAGGGAAGAGTCGGCAGAGGACAATAGCCATGACTCATAGACGGATAAGGCGTCATCAATTGACTCTGGATGGGCAATATGAAGCACCACGTCGTGGGTGTTGTAGAAATCCATAAGCCCTTCCATGATATTGTCGTTATAACCGTTGTCGCCGAGTCCGCCAATGGAGCAGACTACGGTAAGCGACTTGCCCGAAGCCTTATAAGCCGCGGGAGTTTCCGCTGTTTCGTCATCTCCACAGGACATAAAGAGCGGAAATGCTATAAGCGGTATTAATAATCTTTTAATTTGCATAATGTGATATTTGTGTCTGCAAATATAACAATTATTCCGCTCTTTATTTACATTCCTTATAAAAAAATCGTTATAAAACGGCAAAAATTTATCGATTGACCAAAAATTGATAGATTGACCAAATTCCATTCCTTTACATTGATTTTGTAACATTGTCAGCAAAAGGATTAAAAGAAAATGTTACAAAAACGTTTTTCTAAACATGGAACAAAAACAAGAGGAACAAGGCTTAGGAGTTCAAGAAGAAGTTTCCTTGAGCGAAGCGAAAATAACCTGTGGCACTAAGGTTAACGTGAGTTCGACGAAATATCCTTTTCTTATAAAGCGCCCCTATTTTAGTCGGGCGACGGCGTCGATCGGCAACAATCAGCTGATGGTAGGTCTCTTGATGTTAGGCAGTGTGGTAACTTGCTCTATCCAGGGGAAATTAAGAATTAAGAATTAAAAATTAAAAATTAAAAGTGGTGGCCCCCTCCAGCTCCCCCAAGGGGGGAGAGCCCCGTTACCGCTTCCACTGTGCGCAGCAATTTTTAATTTTTAATTCTTAATTTTTAATTTCGCAAAGCGACTCGCCCGCACCTTGCGCACCATCAAGCGCAAATCAGCGGCAGTGGAATAATTTCGTCGAACTCACGTTATGCCGTAAAAGGTGAATAAAATCTGTATTCATTAAGAACGCAAAAAAAACCTCTCCAGACAGAATGTTCTTAGAGAGGTCTTATGAATAAAAATTTTGAAAATGAATACTATTTTGCGTAAGCAACGCTGCGAGTCTCGCGAATAACGGTAATCTTCACCTGACCGGGATAGGTCATCTCGTTCTGAATCTTGTTTGCTATCTCGCCTGACAGTGCCTCGGTTTCGTTGTCGTCCATCTTGTCAGCTCCAACGATGACGCGCAACTCACGACCAGCCTGAATAGCATAGGTCTTTGTTACGCCAGGATAGCTCATTGCTATTGCCTCAAGGTCATTGAGACGCTTGATGTATGCCTCAACAATCTCGCGACGCGCTCCTGGACGAGCACCACTGATGGCATCGCAAACCTGTACGATAGGTGCGAGCAGCGTGTTCATCTCACACTCGTCGTGGTGAGCGGCAATGGCGTTGCAGATGTCTGGCTTTTCCTTGCATTTCTCAGCAATCTTCGCTCCGTAGAGTGCGTGTGGCAACTCGCTCTCCTCGTCAGGCACCTTACCGATGTCGTGAAGAAGTCCGGCACGCTTTGCCTTCTTTGGATTAAGACCAAGCTCAGAAGCCATGACAGCACACAAGTTGGCTGTCTCACGTGCATGTTGAAGCAAGTTCTGACCATAAGAGCTGCGGTACTTCATCTTGCCGACGATGCGTATAAGCTCAGGGTGCAAACCGTGAATGCCAAGGTCGATCGCCGTGCGCTTACCTGTTTCGATAACCTCGTTCTCAATCTGCTTCTTCACCTTCTGTACAACCTCCTCGATGCGTGCAGGGTGAATACGACCGTCGGTGACGAGCTGGTGGAGGGCAAGGCGGCAAACCTCACGGCGTATTGGGTCGAAGGCACTGATGACGATTGCCTCTGGAGTGTCGTCAACGACAATCTCAACACCGGTAGCAGCCTCAAGGGCGCGAATGTTGCGGCCTTCGCGACCGATGATGCGACCTTTCACCTCGTCGTTGTCAATATGGAATACGCTGACGCTGTTCTCTATGGCAGTCTCGGTGGCTACGCGCTGGATAGTCTGAATCACAATCTTGCGTGCCTGAGCGTTGGCATTAAGCTTAGCCTCGTCCATGATTTCGTTGATGTAGCTCTGAGCGTCGGTCTTGGCCTCGTCTTTCATGGCTTCTACAAGTCGTTGCTTAGCCTCCTCTGCGCTAAGTCCTGAGAGTTCCTCAAGTTTCTCGCGCTCCTTAAGCTGCATCTTCTCCAGTTCCTCGTGCTTGATTAGGAGCATCTTCTTCTCGTTGTCGATACGAGTCTGCTGGTTATCGAGTTCGTTCTTCCTGCGTCCGAGTTCTTCTTGACGCTGGTTAAGCGAGATCTCTCGCTGCTTCAGTTTATTTTCACTCTGCTGGATATGCTGGTTTCTAACCTGCACCTCCTTCTCCAGTTCACTTTTCTTGTTGAGGAATTTTTCCTTAACTTCAAGGAGCTTCTTCTCCTTGATAACTTCCGCTTCCTTCTCAACGGTGGACATCATTTCATTGTACTTGCCTTTCAGTACATATCTGAAGAAAAGATATCCACATACGCCACCCACAATGAGTGCCACAGCGGCTATAATAATCGTCAATATCATAAAAAAGTTGTTATTTAATAATTTGTTAATAATTCCATGTCTATTTCCCGTCAAGCGCACTGTCCAACTCCTTGATAAGCCGCTTTAGGGTGTCGTCGATGGGCGTTACGTCGTTTTTCGTCTTCTCCATCTCATAAAGCAAAGCAATGTCAATCAAGGTCATCAAGGCAATGGTGTGGTCGCTCTTGTGTCCCTTGAAGTTTTCGGCATAACGGTTGTAACGCTCAGTGATGAACTTCGCCGCCTTGCGGTAGAGAGGTTCGTCCTCTGGACGTACAGCTATGTCAAAATCCTGGTCATAGACATGGATTCTTATATGTTGTTTTGTTTCGTTGTCTTGCACCATACATCACATGCTATTATTGGTCAGTAAGGAGAGTGATGCACTTGTTGACATCGCGTATAAGTTTGGCCAACCTTGCCTTGGTAGCCTCAAGGTCGCCATCGGCAATTTCTATCATCTTGGCCGCCTTATAGGCATCAAACTGTCGTCTCACCTCATTAAGCTGCGAATTGAGCTGTTTGTTGTCCTCCTCACTTTTTTCGAGCATGGCATACAGTTCCTTGTTCTCCTCTTTCAGACTCTGAAACTGGAGAATCATCTGTCGCACACGCGACTCAAACGTTGCCAATGTTTCTTCGTAAGGATTCATACTTTTCACTCAATGTTTTACAAAGGTATTGCTTTTTTCTAACATCATGACCTACACACGATGATTTTTAATGTTTTTTAATCAAAAGTATGTATATGTCATGTCAAGAAGCTCAATTTACTTTGTCTTCCCATCTTCCTCCTTGGGGCGGGGTTCCTTTTTAGCCAACATAACCACCTTGTAAACGAAGGCTGTGGTCCACTGCTGCGAGAAACCCAGTTTTGCGGAATATTGTCGGATGGCAACGACGGTTTTAAGAACGCCGGGATCTGTATAGTCGTTCTTGTTGTATATGTCGTTAACCGTCTTCTCGGTCATGGTATAGATGGCTTTCTTCATAAACGACGGTACTCTGAGCTTGAACTTCATCAGGTTGCCAATGAGCATCATTAAGTCTTGTGTGAAGCCTTGGAACTGTACCATATACACCTGCACGTCCTGTATCTTGCGACAACGCTTGCGTATGCTCTGGTCTATCTCCTTGAAGAACACGTCGTCCATCTCGTAGATGTCCTTCAGCATCTTCTTGCAGCGTGAACGCTCGCCAATGCCGAGACGGTTGTTGACTGTTGGCACATGGAGTGTGGTCTTGAACACTCTCAGATCGGGAAGTGCAGCAAGATTGGTTATGCCAAGATCGGCAGCCATACATGACTGAAAATATACTCTTATAAGAGTCATGAAATCCTCCATGCCTCCTGTCTTTTGCTGTTCGTCGGCTGATTTACGGCCGAAAATCTTTGTTAATATACTCATTTATATAATTTTTGGGTGCAAAGTTACATTTTTTTCTTCATATTCGATGTTTTTTTGCAATAAAATATTTCCTCACAAAGAAATAATTATTAACTTTGCCGCAAAATTACTTATTAATAACCATTTTATGAAAGGTATTGTATTGGCTGGTGGTAGTGGAACGAGGCTGTATCCAATCACCAAAGGCATCAGCAAACAGCTGATTCCCATTTTTGACAAGCCGATGATCTACTATCCAATCTCGGTTTTAATGTTGGCCGGCATTAGGGAGATACTTATCATTAGTACTCCGCACGACCTTCCTGCCTTCCGTCGTCTGTTGGGTGACGGAACCGAATTGGGGGTAAGGTTTGAGTATGCAGAACAGCCGTCACCCGATGGGCTGGCGCAGGCATTTATCATCGGTGAGGACTTCATCGGCGACGACTCTGTTTGCCTTGTTTTGGGCGATAACATCTTCTATGGAAGCGGATTCACGGGAATGTTGAAGGAAAGCGTAAGAAATGTTGAGGAGAAGGGAATGGCAACAGTATTCGGTTACTATGTCAACGACCCGGAGAGATATGGAGTTGCTGAATTCAACGAGGACGGCAAATGCCTAAGCATTGAGGAAAAGCCAGCAAAGCCTAAATCAAACTATGCCGTTGTTGGTCTGTATTTCTATCCTAACAGCGTCGTGGAAGTGGCAAAGAATATTAAGCCGAGTGCACGCGGCGAACTGGAGATAACAACCGTCAATCAGGTATATCTTCAGAAAGAATCACTTCTCGTACTGCCTTTGCAGAGAGGATTTGCATGGCTTGACACTGGCACACACGACAGCCTTAGCGAGGCAAGCACATTCATTGAAGTGATAGAAAAACGCCAAGGTCTAAAAGTGGCATGCCTTGAGGAAATAGCATACAAGAAAGGCTGGATAACCATAGAACAACTGCACGAACTTGCAAAGCCTATGGCGAAAAACGGATACGGACAGTATTTGTTGGGAATAAATAAGTGAGGAGTGAGAATATAGGAGTTCCCACTCCTATATTCTCCCCTATCCCATCTCACTCTATCTTCAAGAAGCGGGAGAAGCCTGTCATGTCGAAAACTTTTTTTATCTGAGGCTTCACTCCAGTCAGTTTCATCTCACCTTTGTTAGCAGTAACCATCTTCTGTGCCTTCAGCACTACACGAAGACCGCTACTGCTGATATAGTCGAGTTCA
Source organism: Prevotella sp. (assembly GCA_051878735.1). Lineage (GTDB taxonomy): Bacteria > Bacteroidota > Bacteroidia > Bacteroidales > Bacteroidaceae > Prevotella. Next base: position 16,173 of record JBJEKR010000069.1, read on the forward strand.
GAACAGTCAAACACAACACTCACGCCTGACTCTGTAATGATGGGATTGATTTCACGTTCGAAATCTCCTGCATTGATGGTGTCAATACGAGCACCTGTCTTAATGAGAACATTGTTCCCGTTTCTTACAATTTCTGCCATTGTCTTTTATTTTATTGTGAATTTATTAATTATATCAAACATTACTTGCCTATAGTCTTCTTCAGTGTAAGAATGTTGCGACCATCAAGACGCTGATAAGTCACCTCATTCATGATGTTCCTTACGATGAAAATGCCCAACCCGCCTATCTGCCTTTCCTCAGCGGAGAGCGTTATGTCAGCCTCCTTCACCTTGGTAGGGTCAAACTCCTGTCCTCCGTCTGTTATGGTGAAAACAAGAGACTTGCCGTCAGCAAAAGCGGCTATGGTGACATTTCCCTCTTCATGCTTGGGATAGGCATAAAGGATGACATTGGAAACCACTTCCTCAAGAGCGAGATTAAGATTCATCTCCAACTCGGGGTCAAGTTCCAATTCAGCAGCCACCTCTTCAACGAATATGGCAAGTTTGTCCAGCTCTTCCACTTCGTTTTTGATAACGATTTCTTTGTTCATATCTACAGGCTTTATTTTATTGTTGTTTTTACTCTTATATTCATTGATGTGTAATCAAATCTGTCTTTTTGCCA
>JBJEKR010000070.1:0-16831 GCA_051878735.1 Prevotella sp.
CGATGAAAAGAGTGGAGCAAGTGACATCCGAGTTCTCGATTTCGCCGCTGATGCCAGTGTGGAGGCTCAAGACCTTGCCGACTTCACTAAGTACGACTGGGACAATGATGGTGTAGTTGACAATGTGTACATTATCTTCGCTGGCTATAGCGAGGCCATGGGAGCATCCGATGACTGCATCTGGCCTCACCAGTGGGTAATTTCTGACAGGGAACTCTACATCGACGGTAAGAGAATCTTCAATTACGCATGTTCCAACGAATTGCTGTGGAGTTCGGGAAAACAACTTAACGGTATCGGTACCGCCTGCCATGAGTTCAGCCACACATTAGGCCTTATGGATACTTATAACACTGTCTATGGAATAACGGATCTTGTGCAGAGATGGGATGTAATGAGCGCAGGTTCTTACCTTGGAAAAACATGGGGCACTGGTACCGCCCCAACTGCCTATACCGCCTACGAGCGTTGGTCGCTGGGATGGCTTGAGCCTACCGAACTAAATGTGGCTACCACGGTTACAGGCATGAAACCTCTTGAAAATGATGCTGAGGCATACGTACTTTATAATGAAGGAAACCGCAACGAGTTTTACATGCTTGAAAACCGCCAGTTTCCTAAATGGGGAAATACGCTTGGTGCTCACGGACTTATGGTGACACATATCGACTACGACGAATTTGCATGGTACAATAACAGTATCAATGCCGTTGAAAACCTCGATGACCAACACTTCAGATTCTCAATTATCTCGGCAAACGACGATCTTTATGACTATTCTGGAGTATTGTTCCCCGGAACAACAGGAAAGACCTCGTTCACCAACACCTCTACACCTGCCGCAACACTCTTTAACCTTAACGACGACGGCAGCACTTTCCTCAACAAACCGATAGAAGACATCACTGAGAGCGACGACGGAACAATATCATTCGTGGCTTGCCCAGGCATTTCACAGCGTTACGACGGCGAAATAATGGCGAAACTCAATTCCGACGGTGCCATCGCCTGCGAGTGGGGCGTTGTAGCCGATGCCGTAAGCTACGATGTTGAACTGAGTGCCAAGACCTCCACCCCGTCTCCTTACAACCATGTCATCATGGAAGAGAAATTCGACAATGTTCCTAAGGAAGATGGTACGGAAGACATTAGCTCTCAGCTTAATCAATACACTGATAATTACTGGTATGGATGTGGCCTCTATTCTGCCGTCAATGGCATAAGGATAGCCTCTGTTGATGGCTATTACTCCACTGCTGCATTCAAAGTGGAAGATACAAACAACGCCACATTTGTCTTTGACATAGAACCCTATGTCAATGGAGAGACCACAGAAGGCTATCTTTGCTTACTCAAACCAAACTTCGAAGAGCGAGATTGGTGGGAACTTTCATTAGACAAGCAGAAAAAATACATTTGCAACATCTCAATTGACAAATACAAGTATTATTTTCTCCAATTTTATGGTTTTACAGCACCTGTGTGTCTTTCCGGCATTTCCATCTACGACGGCATTTATGACGAGGAGGATTTCACAAAGGAATCGCAGCCTTCTCTATCTGAGGAAACTCTGTCGCCCGAACAAGTCAACACCACCGCCAACTCAGTGTTGTTCAGCGACATCCAGAAAGGCTATAACTACAGTGTGCGCGTCCGCTCGCATCTTTCCGACGGCAGTACGTCTATTTGGTCGCAGCCTGTTGCTGTTGACATGACCACCGACGTCAATTCTGTCATATCCGATGCCATGCCTTCACAGGCTGGACAAAATGCCATCTACAATGTCACAGGACGTCGTGTGACTTCCGTCTCTCGTCCCGGCATTTACATTCAGAATGGAAAGAAGATAGTAATAAGCAAATAGTAAACAAGTTGATAGTCTAACTGCAAAACAGCAGCAAAACAAACGACTTGTCAACTCGTCAAGTAAAACAATAATGCGTTTATTATGCTCTCCATGGGATTGGCTGTTACCGCTTTCAGCGTTCGGCTGATGACGGAGAGGAAGGCGATGACGAGGGTGAAGAGTGGCGAAGTCAACAAAGAAAGCAGTAAAAGGAAAGAAAAGGGACAGAAACCGCGGCCTTTGTATCGGTTCGCGGTTTCTGTCCCTTTGATTCTATAAAACGCTCTGCACTTTTATTTCATAACTTTTCTTGTTGTTCCGTCAGTCATGCGGACGATATTCATACCGCGGTTTGCGCCGTTGCTTCTCTTTCCTTCGAGGTCATAGATGGCATCTATGGTATTTGACTTGATGGTGGTGTTGTTCTCTATGCCCATAGATGTGATAGGCAGAATTATTCCGAAACCGCTCCAATCAGATGTCGTTTTGTAGTATTCTAATGAAGTTTCCGGGACGTAGAGAGTAGCCTGATCGATAGGTGAGTCATTAAAGTTTGTACCTTCTATGGCAGTTGGAATTTCGCATATAACTGTTTTAAGAGAGGAACAGCGAGAAAAACATTCTCCACCAAAATACGTAACCGATGATGGAATTTTGATGTATGTCATTGACGAACAGTAAGAAAAACATCCATGATATAAATTAATTACAGAAGACGGAATTTCTACAGACGTAAGAGATGTGCAGTTTTTAAAACATCCACATCCTAAAATATCCACAGAATATGGTATTTCAATTGATGATAGGGCGGTACAACTATCGAAGCAATAATCACCTATTTTGTTTATTGAAAATGGAATTGTTATTGATTTTAGATTATAACAGAATGAAAAACATCTATCTTCTAAGTGAGTAATAGAGGATGGTATTACAATAGATTCAATGTTTTCGCAATTAGCGAAACATTCCTCTCCCAAACATTTTACAGTAGATGGAATAATGGTATTCATACATCCAAGTATCATCGTATTGGTTGCTTTTTCTATTATTGCATGGCAATTGTTTCGAGAGTCATAAACCTTATTGTCTTTGTCCACTATTATAAATGAACGAGAACGACAGTTGGAAAAACATTTATTCCCTATACTTGTTACGGATGACGAAATATTAATATACGATACTTTTTCACAATTAGAGAAACAGTATTCTCCCAAAGTTTCAACAGAAGACGGAATTTCAATATATTGGAGTGCATAGCAGTTACGGAAGCACTGCTGTCCCAAACTTTTTACTGAGGATGGGATATCTATAGTTGTGAGAGATATGCAATTTCTGAAGCATCCTTCTTCTAATTTTTCCAATGAGGACAACATCTCTATGGACTTAAGATTTGTGCATCCATCGAAACACCATCCCCCGATTTCTTTCACAGAAGTTGGAATGTTGATGGAAGATAGAGATGTGCATTTAGAGAAACAATACCATCCAATATTTGTTACAGAAGTCGGAATTACGATGCTGCTCAATCGATGGTTTCCATTAAAACAGTTATTTCCTAAACATGTAACATCGAATGTAATTTCCTCATATACCACACTTTGGGGAATTGTCACGTCCGTTGCCGATCCATTATACTGAATGACTTCAGCTGTTTTTGTTTCTGTGTCCAAATTGTACCAAAAATCTCCAATATTGATTTTTTTTGTTTCTGCATTCACCACCATGCTCATTGCTGACAATAAGGATACGAGCATTAATCTCATAGTAAATAGTTTTTTCATATTTATTCATTTTTTGCCAATAGTTCCCTCTTGACGGTTAATGGAAAGATTGTTTGCATACAGATACAAAAGACGTGGAGCCAGCTCTGTCACTCGTTCCACGTGTGAGGCCTTCGCATTGCCCAGATTGTCGAAACGAGCAACGCAAAAAGCCCCACGTATGTGTATATATAGAATTCCTACATTAGATTGAACCTATGATAATGAGGGATGTATATAATACACCCATGAGGCGTTCCCGTTGCTTTGTTTTTGACAATCCTTAGAGTGTGCGAAGTTCCAACACGTCAAAACCAAAGCGTACTGTTACTCCTTTTATGTATATGTGTCTTGCCCGCCTCTGCCCACTTGTGGACTGTTGAGCCTTCGGCTCTTCCTCCTCCTTGCAAGGCATTGCCCAAGCGAGCTTGGGTCTCTGCTCTTGCTTCGTTCGTCGGTTCAGCAAGGCTTTGACTCTGCAAAGATAAGAAACATGTGTGGAAATTGTACATGCATGGCTGATAATTTAAAAATAATTAATACTTCAGGATAAGCACTTAAAATTGCCGAGTAGGAACTCGTGGCAGAAAGAACTGGTGACTTGAACCTTCATAACATCGACGGAATATTGGCGAATAGAGGTTTGACATAGTACACAAATGAAGATAATCACTTAAAGACTCCCTACCTACAATCATGCCGCAGCAGATTAGTACTGTAGTACTCCGCTCTGCATTACACCAGTACTCCGCCCAGAGTACTGAAGTACTCGCACCGAAGTACCAGAGTACTCCCGCGGAAGTACTACCGCCCGCTTCCCGCTTCTTCTCGCCGCATACCGCAGATTGTAGGGGTGTCGGCAAGCGGCAGTTATCATCGGTAAGCGTTGGCAAGCGGTGGCAATCTTTATCCGTCTATTATTTCTAGAAAAAAGGTATTATGGCAAAATGTTACTTTGTTACTCTGATTTTTGCATTGAAAACACAAAATTGTTAACGGTACTTCTTTCTATTATATATAATAAAAATATTTATAAATAAGGTACGCACAAGGAATGTTTCAGGATAAGTTACTTTGTTAACGTGAATTTGACATTAACATCACACTTTCTAAAGCACTGACACTCCACGGTTTACGTTCTCGGGGAAAACACCTCACGTTTGTGGGGAAAACAGGACAACGTGACGAAAATGGCCGTAACTTTGCACCGTCAAACAAAAGATGGCAAAACCTATGTCAAAGGCAGGTCATAACCTAAGACCAAGGCTAATCATAACCTAAGACCAAGGCTAATCATAACCTAAGACCGGCCCAAATCATAAGTTAAGACCCCAAAACAGGCAAGCATCCAGGCTGTTGACAAAGTGTTAACTCGGTTGAGGGCCGTTAATGTCCCCGAAAGGGAAGGCGAGGTGCGGGCGGGACGCCCACACTCCCAGTGATGTGCCTACATCAGGCGGTTGTTTTCAATATGAAAATTCATCGAACTCACGATAAATATTATATTAATCAATAATTCTGGTAATTTTTCCATTAATTCAGATACTGACTATAATGACGAAAAACCGTAACTTTGCACACAAATTATCACATTAAACAACTCAAGTTATGAAAAAAGTAATTTTAGTTGCTGCTCTGCTGTGTTCTGTTGCGGCAACGGCACAGGAGAGGGCAACAGTGTATTTCACCAAGGAAATCAGTGCGGAGTCGCTCGTCAAGATTTACAAGACACTGGGCGTGGAGGCTACAGGCCGTGTGGCTCTGAAGATTTCCACGGGAGAGAGCGAGAAGTCTAACCACCTGCGTCCTGCCTTCATCAAACCGTTGGTGGACGAGACGAAGGCGACCATCGTGGAGTGCAACACGGCGTACGGCGGCAACCGCTCGACCACGGAGGCGCATCTGCGTGCCATCAAGGAGCGCGGCTTCGACCAGATAGCCAAGGTCGATATCATGGACTCGGAGGACACGATACACATACCAGTGAAGGACACGAAGCACATCGCATACAACATCGTGGGAAGCCACCTCGCCAACTACGACTTCATGATCAATCTGGCTCACTTCAAGGGTCATGCCATGGGCGGTTTCGGCGGTGTGCTGAAGAATGCTTCCATTGGTGTGGCTTCCAAAAGCGGCAAAGCATACATCCACTCGGGCGGTCGTTCGATAACCAACCCCTGGGGCGGTGAGCAAGACCCGTTCCTCGAAAGCATGGCGGCAGCGGCTCAGTCGGTACACGACTACTTCGACGGCAAGGTGCTGTACATCAATGTGATGAACAACCTCTCCATCGACTGCGACTGTGACGGCAATCCCCACAAGCCTGAGATGGCGGACGTCGGCATACTCGCCTCTACCGACCCCATAGCCCTTGACAAGGCATGTCTCGACCTCGTGTTCAACCATGATAATACTACGGGTGACACTGCCATTCCTCTGCAAAACCGCATCAACAGCCTGCACGGCACATGGACGGTGGAATACGGCGAGCAGATTGGGCTTGGCACACAGGCGTACACGCTGATTGACCTCGACGACCCAACGGGCATAGACAAGACCATCAGCGACAAGGGCACACCTTTATATAATGTATATACCATTGACGGAAAACGTGTGCTTGCGAGAGCCAAAAGCCTGTCGTCATTAGATGCAGGAGTGTATATCGTGAACGGAAAGAAAACGACGGTGAAATGAACATAAAACACATCATTATGGCAGCGGCACTGTCCGCTCCCCTGACTACACTTGCACACACTGAGATTGCCGACAGCGCAGCTCTTGACGAGGTGGTGGTGACCGGCACACGCAACGTCACCGACATACGCCATCTGTCGCAGACCGTCTCGGTCGTAAACAGGCAGACCATAGAAAACAGTATGCAGCCCTCACTGCTGCCCGTGCTGTCTGAGCAGGTGCCGGGACTGTTCGTCACCGAGCGTGGAGTGATGGGCTACGGCGTGTCAGGCGGTGCTGCTGGAGGAATCTCCCTGCGCGGACTGAGCGGCGGCAATGCACGGCTGATGGTACTGATAGACGGACATCCGCAGTATGCGGGCATATTCGGCCATCCCATTTCGGATGCCTACCAGTCTCTTTTGGCTGACAAGGTGGAAGTGCTGCGCGGGCCTGCCTCAGTGCTTTACGGCTCCAATGCAATGGGCGGTGTGGTAAATATCGTAACCCGCAAGATGCAAGGTGATGGGGTGCGTACCAATCTCCATGCTGGCTACGGTTCGTACAACACGTTAGAAACCGAACTGACCAACTGTGTACGCAAGGGACGGTTCAGCAGCGTCATCAGCGGCTCATACAACCGCACTGACGGACACCGCAACGACATGTGTTTCGAACAGTACGGCGGCTATGCCAAGGTGGGCTACGACCTGACGGACAAATGGAATGTGCGAGCCGACGTGAACGTCACGCACTTCAACGCTTCCTATCCCGGTCCTGTGTCGGCTCCGCTTGTTGACGGCGACCAGCGCATCACGCGCGGCATGACCTCTTTCGCCCTCAGCAACGACTACGGCAACACCTCCGGCGCATTGAGCTTCTTCTACAACTGGGGCGACCACTGGGTTAACGACGGCTACACGCCCAGTGCAGGCGAGACCTCGCAGGACGGGCGTTTCAACTCCAACGACGACATGATGGGCGTGTCGCTCTACCAAAGCACACGCTTCTGGGAGGGCAGCCGCATCACCTTCGGCTTCGACTGGTTCCGCTACGGCGGCAAGGCATGGACAGACTATGTGTCGGGCGACAGAGCCGGGACACGCAACGACCTTGTAGATAAGCATGAGGACGAGTTTGCCGGATATGTGGACTTCCGTCAGGACGTGTGGCGTTGGCTCACGCTGAACGCCGGATTGCGCATCGACCATCACTCACGCGTCGGCACGGAATGGGTGCCGCAGGCAGGACTTGCCCTCCATCTGCCCAATGCCATAGAGCTGAAGGCTTCCGCCACCAAAGGCTTCCGCTACCCTATCCTGCGCGAGATGTATATGTTCCCGCCGCAGAATCCCGACTTGGAGCCGGAGTCCATGTGGAACTATGAGATTGGCTTCTCACAGATGTTGCTCAATGGACGATTCAGATACGGTGTCAACCTGTTTTATATCGACGGAAAGAATCTCATTGTCACTCTCCGCAATCCCAACGGCAGCGGGATGCTCAACCAGAATTCTGGAAAGATTGACAACAAAGGCGTGGAGCTTCAGGCATCATACACGATTGACAGCCGATGGTCGGTAGATGGCAACTACAGTTATCTGCACATGAAGACCCCCGTCATTGCCGCCCCCGAGCACAAGCTCTACGCAGGAGCCACCTTTACGCAAGGCCGCTGGACCGTATCGACAGGCATCCAGTACATCGCCGGACTGTACACCACCGTGGGCGACAATCCCACACAGGAAGACTTCGTGCTGTGGAATCTGCGAGGTTCTTTCCGTGCCTGCAAGTGGATCGACATCTGGGTGCGTGGCGAAAACCTGTTGGCACAGAAATATGAGATAAACGCTGGCTATCCAATGCCGAGGGCGACCTTTATGGGAGGAGTGAACCTGAAGATCTAAATTAAGAATTAAGAATTAAAAATTCGTTGAGGCGGCACTGGGAGTGTGGGCGTCCCGCCCGCACCTCGCCAACGAGGTAATATTCTGTTGCAGCTGATTTGCGCTGGATAGTGCGCTGGGTGCGGGCGGGACGCCCACACTCCCAGTAGAGGCCCCCTCCGTCTCCCCCTGGGGGGAGAGCAACGTTAGCACTTCCACTGTGCGCAGCCATCACTCCCCTTTGGGGGAGTTGGAGGGGGCCTCGCCTTAATTCTTAATTTTTAATTGACTTCGTCGAACTCACGTTAATATTATATTAATCCATAATTTTGGTAATTATTCCATTAATTCAGATACTGGCTGTATAGATGAAAACTCGTAACTTTGCACCCAGATAAAAAGAAGTTATGAAGAAAATAAGCATCATTGCCATGCTGCTGTTGGCAGTTTCACCGATAGCCTTGGCACAAAACAGAGAAACAATGGAAAAACAACAACCCAACATGACAAGCCTTTGGGACAAGACATTCCCGAAGAGCGACAAAGTGAGTCACGAGAAAGTGACGTTCCGTAACCGCTTCGGCATAACACTCGCCGCAGACCTTTACATGCCGAAGGACGCTCAGGGTCCGCTGGCTGCCATAGCCGTCAGCGGACCTTTCGGAGCAGTGAAGGAGCAGTCGAGCGGACTGTATGCGCAGCGTCTTGCGGAAGAGGGATTCCTTACCATCGCCTTCGACCCCTCGTTTACGGGAGAGAGCGGCGGCGAACCTCGTTACAGTTCGTCGATGGACATCAACACCGAGGACTTCTGTGCCGCAGTGGATTATCTCTCTTGCCGCGAGGACGTTGACGCTGACCGCATCGGCATACTCGGCATCTGCGGTTGGGGAGGCATTGCCATCAATGCTGCCGCACTTGACCCTCGCATTAAGGCGACCGTCTCAGTCACCTTGTATAATCTCACTCGCGTGACGCAAAAAGGCTATTTCGACTCGATGGACGAAGATGCCCGCTACAAGCTGAAGCAGCAGTTGGCACAGCAGCGCACGGACGAATTCCGCAAGGGAGAGATTCTGCCGCAAGGCGGACTGCCAGCCGAGGCGCCTGCCGACGCTCCCGACTTCCTGAAGCAATACATTGCCTACTACAAGTTGGAGAGCCGCGGCTATCACCCTCGTTCGCTCAACTCCAACATGGGTTGGAACATCACTTCACCACTGATGCGCCTCAACCAAGACCTGTGGACAGCCGCCCCGGAAGTGCGCACGCCCGTACTCATCGTACACGGCGAGAAGGCTCACAGCCGCTACTTCGGCGAGGAAGCATACCAGAAGCTGACGAGCGGCAAGTATGCCGACAACAAGCGACTGCTCATCGTCCCCGGAGCCACCCACTGCGACCTCTACGACGGCGGCGAGTCGGGCTTCATTCCTTGGACCGACATTCTTAGCTTTTATAAATCGAATATATGAAAAAACACATCATCTCACTTGCGTTGACGTTCACACTGCTGAATGTCAACGCACAAACTATAGACAGTATGAACGACAACAGACTGACACCTCGCCAACTCTCACTGGCAGAATGTGCCTGCCTTGAAGCGCAAGGCGACATGGAGAAACTCGACAACGCCATTCGCAAGGCATTCGACAACGGCGTGACGGTAAACGAACTGAAGGAGTCCTTCTCGCAACTCTATGCCTACACGGGCTTCCCCCGTTCGCTCAATGCGCTCAACAAGTTGAAGGCCGTGCTCGACGACCGAAAGGCGCAAGGCATAGCAGACAACGAGGGCAAAGCGTGGACAAGACCCGAAGTGTGGGACAATGCAGGGGAGGCACTGAAGCGAGGCACGGAGGTGCAGACGCGTCTCGTAGGCGGCAAGCCATACAATTACGACTTCTGCCCGCAGGACGACTACTACTTGAAGAGCCACCTCTTCGGCGACATCTTCGCCAGCGACCAACTGTCGGAGTCTGACCGTGAGATAGTGACCGTGGCGGCACTTTCGGGCATGAAGGGCGTGGAGCCACAGCTTGCTTCGCACAAGCGTGGTGCCGTGATGATGGGCAACAGCCAAGAGCAGGTAGATGCGCTCTGTGCATGGCTCGATGCCGAAGGGCTGACGCTGAAAAGCGAGTTCCCGAAGGGTGATCCAAACGTCAACTACGCCCAGTACTTCAAAGGCGACAGCTATCTTGCGCCCATTAAGCCCAAAAACCTTTCTGCAGAGGAAAAAACCGTACAGGGCTACAGCAACGTGACCTTCGAGCCTGGTTGCCGCAACAACTGGCACATTCACCACGGCGCACACCAGATTCTCATCTGCGTCAGCGGAAAGGGATGGTATCAGGAATGGGGCAAGCCCGCCATACCGCTAAAAGCAGGCGACGTGATCGACATTCCCGAAGGAGTGAAGCATTGGCACGGCGCACAGCAAGACTCATGGTTCCAGCACTTGGCGACACACGTCAAGACTTCTGACGCAGAAAGCAACGAATGGCTCGAACCAGTGAGCGACGACCATTACCGCGACATAACCAATGACGTGAGATAGCAACAACAGAAAGACAAAGAACGTGTTTCGGGGCAATTCCTGCCATCAAGAAATGTTGTGTTTTGGCGCAAAAAGACTGAAAATATTTGCTTAAGTCAATATATATCGGTAACTTTGCGCCAAAATTTTATGCTGTATGCCTACACTGACATGGCATCTTTGTCTTAATATGAAAGAAACAGTGAAAAGAGTGAGTGCTTGGATGGCTTCACACTCCTCTACGTACGTTATAGCCGCAGCCTTGTTGGCTTTCGTTTTGCCAGAAGCATTCGGGTGGGTACGGGGTGACGTGTCGAGCGTCATTCTCGGTGTGATAATGCTGACTATGGGTCTTACCTTGTCGGCAGACGATTTCCGCATCTTGTTCAGCCGACCGTGGGACATCTTCATCGGAGCGTGCGCACAGTTTACGCTGATGCCACTGATAGCATATCTGCTGACGGTGGTATTCGGACTCTATCCCTATCTCGCCATCGGAATAATACTCGTAGGCTGTTGCCCTGGCGGAGTGTCGAGCAACATCATGTCGTTTCTGTGTCGAGGCGACGTGGCGTTTTCGGTGGGCATGACAACGGCCTCTACCCTACTCGCGCCATTCATGACGCCGCTACTTGTCTGGTGGCTCGCCGACACTCGCATTGAAGTCGATACGCTCGGAATGTTCCGCGGCATACTCCTCATCACGATTTTGCCTGTTACAGTAGGGTTCTTGGTCAACCGCTACGCCAGTCGTCACCGTTGGTATGACGACGTGAGGCAGATGATGCCAGGAGTGAGCGTAACGAGTCTTGCGCTCATCGTTGGTGGCGTGGTGTCGCAGGTGAAGCCTCAACTCATGATCCACGGCATGGGTCTGTTCCTGCTTATGCTTGCCGTGGTGTTCTGCCACAACACGCTCGGCTACGTCCTTGGCTACAACGTCGGTCGCCTCTTCCGCTTCTCGCTTGCCAAGAAGCGCACCATTTCCATCGAGGTGGGAATGCAGAACGCAGGCATGGCAACGGTACTTGCCACGGCTTTCTTTGCCAACGACGACATTCTCGCCCGCACTCCCGAAGCCATACTCTGCGTGGTGCCGTGCGCCATCAGCTGCGCCTACCACTCCATCTCCGGCACCATTCTCGCGGGAATTTATGTGAAATACGACGAACGAAAAGCGAAACTGCGTGCGTCGAGTGTAATCGACAAGTGAATTATGAAAATAGAAATAAAAGGCAAAGAACAGCCACTGACAAGTAAGGAACTGGAGGAACTGTTCCTTTCTGTGGAATGGTCCTCAGGACACTATCCCGACAAACTCGAAATTGCCATGCGCAACTACCCAACCGTGTTTACGGCATGGGACGGCAACAAACTCATAGGACTGATAAGCGCAATGGACGATGGCATCATGACGGCATACATCCACTATCTGCTTATACGTCCTGAATACCAAGGCAGAGGCATTGGGGTGCAACTGATTGAAAAGACAAAGGAGAAATACAAGGACTATCTGCGCATAGTGCTCGTGGCATACAACAGGGAATGTGGATTCTATGAGCATTGTGGCTTTAAGAAGGGAGACGACGAAAGCCCGATGTTCATCACCTCACTTTGGACATAGAAAGAAAAAACGAAATAAACAAATAAAATCATCAGAATGAAAAAAATAGTGAATCCTTGGGTAGGAATGTCGGGCTACAACTGCATAGGCTGCTCTCCAGACAATCCATTCGGGCTGCATCTCCACTTCTATGAGGATGGAGAGGACATAGTGAGCAAATGGAAGCCAAGCGACAACTATCAGGGCTGGCTCAACACGGTGCACGGCGGAATACAAGCCTTGCTTTTAGACGAGGTTTGCGGATGGGTGATTACCCGAAAACTGCAGACTGCGGGAGTGACGTCGAAGATGGAGACAAGATACAAAAGGCCTGTATCTACATTAGACACTGAGCTGACGGTGCGTGCCCACATCAGGGAACAGCATCGCAACATCGTGGTCATAGACGCCACCCTGACCGACTCCGCAGGAACGGTATGCACCGAAGCCACCTGCACCTATTACGCCTTTTCCAAGGAGAAGGCACAGAGCGACATGCACTTTACGGAGTGTCGCACGGAAGATGAATAAGGTTCTCATTTAATAAGTCGGGGAGGATGTTATTTCCCCGACTTCGCCACTCCTGTATCAGTGTCCTTCAAGCTGTTGGATGTCATCTACAGTGAGAAAAAGGAACAACAGGAAGCATTACTTAGAGTATATAAGAACGAGATGGCTTACTTGGATGGTGATTTGTCGCCTTTTACGATGGTGAGAAATACAACAATCCTCGCCATGAGTATTCCTACGACCTCGACATTTTCGGCTCTCAATCGCTTTTCCAACGTATCGACCGCACCGTTACCTCTGGTGGCAGCGACTGGCTTGCTGCGGAATTATGCCGCACGATGCCAAAGTCACGGTAAACCATTATCGACCAAAAGGATGCTATAGACGAGCTCGCAAGCAACATGGAACTGCCTGTCCTTGGTTTCGTTCCGTCAAGCATACCTTTGCAGTGGGCAATGCTGCAACTCTTGATAATGATTGTCTTTTGTTCACGCTCACTGCACAAGATAAACAAGACAATGGGCACGGTCAACAGTCAGATGAAATCATATGTTTCACTAATGGAAACCATATCCACAAGCTGTCTATCGGCCAAGGACAACGTAGCCATCGTGGAGCGACTGTCAACAAGCGACGGCAATGCCCTGAAGTCATTCAGGAACTTACGTAAACTCATTGACAGGCTTGACCGAAGTGGAAATGCCCTTTATCGCATGGTTGCCGATGCCCTTTTTCTCAACGACTTCTTCATCGTAAGGAGTTTTATTCAGTGGAAATCGGAGAGAATGACGCAGATGAACGAGTGGATAGAGGCAGTGGACCATTTCGATGCTCTCGTGTCAATGGCTACGTTCCGACATAACGAACCCGATGCCAACACTGCGGAGATTGTCGAGAGAGACGAGGTGGTGTATAAGGCTGAAGGACTTTTCCATCCTTTCCTCGGCAGCAAGGCTGTGCCAAACGATTTCAGCATCAGCGATTCACATTATTATATTGTGACAGGAGCGAATATGGCAGGCAAAAGCACTTTCCTACGTTCCATCGGCGTGAACTATATTCTTGCCATGTGCGGAATGCCAATATTTGCAAAGCGGCTCACCATCAGCCGTTTCTCCCTGTTCAGCAGCATGCGCACCTCCGACGACCTTGCCCACGGCATAAGCTACTTCAATGCCGAACTGTTGCGTCTGAAACAGCTCATAACTATATGCCAGCACAACCGCCACACACTGATCATACTCGACGAGATACTGAAAGGCACAAACTCTGCCGACAAGCTGAACGGCTCAAGACTGTTCCTTGAGCACGTTTCCCACCTTCCCATCACTGGCATCATAGCCACCCACGACCTCGACCTCTCTAAAATGTCCGACGAGCGTCCCGACCGCTTCCACAACTTTTGTTTCGAGATAGAACTGACTGACAACGTAACCTATAGCTACAAGATAACGCCTGGAGTGGCACGAAACCAGAATGCGACCTACCTGCTGAAAGAATTGCTTAAATAACATTTTTGGGAAAATGTATAGCCATCTAAAATGCAAAAATCGTGTTTTGGTGCAATATTAATCATTGAAAAATCGTGTTTTGGTGCAATATAAGCCCTAAAAAAATCATGTTTTGGTGCAAAAAGTACCTAAAATATTTGGATAAATCAATATAAATCAGTATTTTTGCACCAAAATCTATAATTACTGTCGTGAGGAGAAAAATACTTGACACACTTTTAAATTGGAAAAACACCGAGAACGGACGAGTTGCTCTCTTGATTGAGGGAGCCAGACGAGTAGGCAAGAGCTATATTGTTGAGGCTTTTGCTCGTGAGGCATATCGGTCATACATCATGATAGACCTTTCGTATATGTCCAAGACATTGCAAGGGGTGTTTGACGATTATCTCAATGACATTCCGATGTTTCTTTCCCTCTTGCAGAATGTGACGGGAACGCAGCTTTATGAAAGGGAGTCGTTGATAGTCTTTGACGAGGTGCAGGCATACCCAAGGGCACGTCAGGCAATAAAACACCTCGTGGCAGATGGTCGTTATGACTACATTGAGACTGGCTCATTGTTGGGGATAATGGAGAATACGCAAGGAATACTTCTGCCGTCGGAGGAGAGGACTGTGAAGATGTATCCTATGGATTTTGAGGAGTTCCTTTGGGCAATGGGCGATGAGATGGCAATGCCATTCATCAGGATGTGCTTCGAAAACAAAAAGCCAATGGGACCAATGCACCGCAAGACAATGGAGCTTTTCCGACAATATATGATTGTGGGAGGAATGCCGCAGGCCGTGGAGAGATATGTCAAGACAAGACTTTTTAAAGAGGCAGACATGGCAAAGAGAGATATTCTCGACCTCTACAACAGGAGTGTCGGACAATATGCACGAGGGTATGTTGAGAAGGTGAAGTCAGTCTTTGACAACATCCCTTCCGAGTTGCAGCGACACGAAAAACGGTTCCGACTGTCGAGTATTGAGCCAGGTGCCCGCTATCGCTCATACGAGAGTTCTTTCCTGTGGCTTAAAGATGCCATGATAACAAACATGTGCTACGGTGTGACGGAACCATCTACCGGTATGAAACTTGCGAGCGACCAGTCAACATTCAAATGCTACATGGCAGATACGGGACTGCTAATCTCCCATGCTTTTGACGAGAAAGCTATTCAAGGCGAGGAACTATATCAAAAGCTCATGCTTGACAAGTTGGAAATAAACTCCGGTATGCTTGTGGAGAATATCGTGGCACAGATGCTTGTGGCGAGTGGACATCGCCTGTACTTTTACAGCAACAATTCGCGTACCAATGTTGACGATCGTATGGAGATAGATTTCCTCGTGGAAAAACCGCAACTGACCAATGCCCATAATATATGTCCCGTGGAAGTGAAATCAGGGAAGAACTATACCACGGTGTCTCTAAACAAGTTTTGTCGTAAGTTCGAGCGACAGCTTTTCACACCATACATCATTCACAGTATGGACTTGAGGATTGACAATGGCATTGTTTATCTGCCAATATATATGACATCATTTTTGTAATAGGAAGAAAGCAACAAAACGTCAAAGTTTTCTATAAAACTTTTGGTTGAGTCGGATATTGCCACCTGCACCTATTACGCTAAGACGTACTTGCAACATGTCATCGACAATTCTGCTCTTGTATGCTTTCATAATTAATGACTTTGTTGAGTTTTACCGATAAAGATATGGATTAAAATTGAAATAACCAAACTTTTCATTGCCTATTTGGGAATTTGGCGCATTTTCATTTGGGAATTTGGCGTATCTTCATTTGGAATTTTGGCGTTACGAGTGTCCCCTTGTCATCGTTATGGAGGATGTTATTTCCCCGACTTCGCCACTCCTGTATCAGTGTCCTTCAAGCTGTTGGTGTCGCGATCTACGCCCTTGAATTGGCGTCCTTTCGACAGGGATCCAAGTCTGTTTTATGCCGATGGCACTTGACGTGTTGCGGTTGGTTGCGACAAAGAGCTTGTGGGCGAGGCGGTTGTGGTTTTCCACTTCCTCTATTTTGCCGTTGTGCTTGAACAGGTTTTGGCAGAAAAGGCTTGCAGTTAGATTCTTATATTTATAAGATACGCTGATGAAGTCGGAGAAGATGTTGCGGCTTTCATACTCGTTTTCCATAAAATGAAAGCCGTTGTCCATTATTGCCATGATTGTCCAATTGCCGAGCCATGCCGTGAGTCCCACGTTGAAGTTGAACGACGTGAGGCGATGGCTATAGTCCTGTCCGTCGTTCCAGATGTTCAGCATTTCTGCAGACAGATAGGCATTGAGGTGCTGCGGCACGATGTCATAGTTGGTGTAACTCTGCAGCATGAGCATGTCAATGCGTCTGCCTTCAAGGAAGGTCTTGGCGAAACGTCCGTCTTCTGTGCGATATACGTGTTGCATGGCAGGATGGTCGTTGTGGCGATAAAATGTCATCAGTTGGGTGTAGAGCCGTGGCGACTGATAGCTAAGGGTGAGAGTGT
>JBJEKR010000071.1:0-3858 GCA_051878735.1 Prevotella sp.
ATACAGATAATGAGTATATATGACTTCCTGCTTGACTGGTCAAGTACAGAGAAACGACCTTAATGGACAAAGAACGACAAATCGATAATCCTGTCAACACAAAATGACAGAAAAACAAGGCGGCTTATTTTGGTCGCCTTTATTTTTTGAGGTGAACCTTTTCCCTTGTTGCCTATATAACCCATACCACAGCAAACCATAATGTGACTGACCAGACTGATGGTAGCAATCCCTTTCATTAACTAAACACATAAAAAAGAGAATAATCATTAGACTTTTTGGATAAAGTACTAAAGATTATTCAAAATGAAAAAAGAAACAATTTATTATGCTATCATCAATGATGGCGAAGAAAAGCGAGTAGAAAACTGGAGTAAGGCGGAAGTCCTTGATTGGTTGAGAACCATTAAACATGATCGTATGGACCTGTACGAAACAATCACGGCAGCCATTATCAAAGAACATGCACGTGGGTATTGTATTGTAGAAGCAAGGAACGATGGTCACGTATGCATGGAAGATAATCCTGAAGAGTATGAAAAGAGGGTGTATCAACGTAGAAAAACCTCATTCCGTTCCGAACTTACGCAGGACGAGTTACAGGCATTGGCCTCGCTATGTAACGATATGGGAATCTTCTCTGAGCCAGCTCCTGTAACGACAGAAACACTTACGGCATTTTTCAGCATGGAGCACAGTGGATTGAGGGTAAGAAAGATACGTCTGCTCTGCGTATTATTGTCCTCATTGTCCTATCATGGCCTGATTGCGAGGAATTGGCAGGCACCCATTTACCAAAATAATCTAATTGCAGCATTCAGAAAAGACGGATCTATCAACCGCAGTGACTTGACTACCGCCCACAATGCCATCAACAATGTGCTGATGGACGAGCGGGTGTGCATCATCGAGAAGGCGGTTAAGCAGCTGGCAAATGCGCATGGACATACAGAGAAACACTGACACGTCAGTGATACGATAAGGATTTTGACTGTCAAGGGAGTACCTTTGCAGTCAAAATTCATATACGGGCTGGAAATTCCAGCTTGTGAAGGATATAAACGTAACAAAAAACATAGTGACAATGAAAAGTATTAAAATGACTGCGGCCATGAGCGCACTGGTGCTAAGCATGGCATCATGTTCCAAGAGTGAACTGTACATTTACGATTGTGAGTGCAACGGCAAGAATGATTCTTGTTATCTTAAAGTGACAGACGTAAACAAAGAGGGGTACTATCTGACACGGACGGCTACCGAGAAGGAATCGTTTGGAGATGGGGATGCCATTGGACTTTGGATTGATGACGGAGTCAATGCCACCTATAACGGTGTCAGTTATGAAAACATCCAACTGGAGAAAGAGACTCAGGGATGGAGAATGCAGCAGAACGTGGCATTGACGAAATCCGCAGCTAAGGTGTATGCCCTGTTCCCATATAATGTTGAACAGACATCTACGTCCGTGGCATTGTCGGTTGATGACGACACTGATTATCTGTACGACATTGCCACCAATGTGTCTAACGCAAAGTCTGCTGTTTCATTGACAATGAAGCACGTCCGTTCCAAACTTGTCGTACGCATAGAAAGAGATGATTACACTGGCAACGGCATCATCAATAATGGCACAATAGATGGGTCTGCGCTATATGTCAACGGTAATTTTGACCTGAAGACAGAGAAACTGACGTCAAGCGACAATGTGAAACAGATAACCTTCAGCGGAACCATACCAGAAACTGGAACCTTGGAGGAAGAATGGTTCGTGTTCAGTGCTTATGGTACGGCAACCTCTAATTTATCATTCACTTTTACCATAGATGGTGTTACATATACGACGGTTAAATCATCGGAAAGCGTGAAATTTGAAAAAGGAAAGAAATACATATACAATATCTTCGTAGGAAATCACAAAGTGGAGGTCTCGCAGGTGGACATACAACCTTGGGGAGAAGGTGCAAATGAGAATCTGGGCGTCACAGACTGATGGATGGAATCCATTATCTCATAGTAGTATTTCTTGTAGCATACATTGGAGTGCGCATAGCCGTATGGTGGGGAAACAGATGGAAAAAGCGTGCCAGATATGCTTATATGGTCATCGGTCAGCACGGTCAGAGTGCAGAGGAATGCGAATGGGGGTATCGCAATGCCCTGTTGGCAGGGGAATCGAAAGCACTGTTGTTCTATCTGTGTTCTGCCATGGAGAAATTCATGGAAGACAAGCCGTTGACTCCCATGCCTTTCGATGACGGAATGGGTGGAACGATACCATTCGTATTCTACGATTATTACCTGCCCATGAAGATCAGGAACTTCGGCACAGACAAACAGAAGGAATTGTCGTGGGTGGTAAATGAATTCAAGGAAGGACGTGTGGATGCATCGGGCTATTTCCTTACAGCCATTGCCAAACTGGGATTGAGCGGGACGCTGACCATTCTGTTCATGCCGTGCAGCAAGGAACGTAACTACTATATCCGTTTTCGTATGTTGGCTAAAGAGTTCGGAAGATATAAGGAATTGGAACCAGAGTTATACAGTATGACCTATATCTCTGAACGTAAAAGCAAGCATCGTTCCATGGACAGGAAAGCGATTTCGGCAGCCTCAAATATTGCCGTAGATGCAAATGTGGTTGGCAAACAAAACTGTGTACTGGTAGATGATGTGTGTACGACAGGCGA
Source organism: Prevotella sp. (assembly GCA_051878735.1). Taxonomy (GTDB): domain Bacteria; phylum Bacteroidota; class Bacteroidia; order Bacteroidales; family Bacteroidaceae; genus Prevotella. The sequence continues at coordinate 2,691 of JBJEKR010000071.1, forward strand.
TTCCATAAGAACGCATATAGCAGAGTTACGCAACTATGGTGTGCGTGTGGTTGGAGTGGTATGTCTTGGAAGAACGGCAAGAATCCCCACGAAGGAACAGATAATGAAGCAAGCAGAAAAAGACAGCGAACTAAATTTATATTGATATGAACAATTTGACATTAATCGGACGGCTTGGCTCAGAGCCTGTCGTCATCAACAGCAACGGCTCGTTGACTGCCCGAATATCTTTGGGATTAACAGTGAAGAGCGGCAGAGCAGAGAGTGAAACGGAATGGTTTGAGGTCTTCCTTTGGGACAGCCTTGCCATGTTAGCCAAGGAGTATTTCCATACAGGCGACAAGGTCTATGTGTATGGACATCTTACTTCAGGTACTTATGAGGACAAAGAGGGCAACACCCATTATGTCACCAGAGTTGAAGCAGATGAAATCGAGAAAATGAGTACAGCTAAGAGAAATCTGAAAAAAGACTAATAAAAAAGTGAATATGGCAACAAATAAAGTAAACCTGGTGGGAAGGTTAGGGAAAGACCCTGAATTTCACTATATTGACAAGAATACGACTGTCTGCCGTCTTCGGCTTGCAGTAAACGACTGTGACTATGATGCCAATGGGAACAAGGGCAAATATACGACATGGATTACCATTGTCTTATGGAATCGGCTGGCATTTGTTGCAAAGAATGGACTGTGCAAAGGTGCTGCCATTGCAGTGGAAGGGCGGTTAAGTAATAACAGCTATGTTGACAAGGAAGGCACTAAGCATTATCAGCTTCAGGTCGAAGCAGAGCGCATTGAATGCTTATACAAACCCAGTCGTTTGGAGCAGCCTACAGCTGCAAACCTGGAAGAAAAGGACTTCTCCGGGATTGTTAGTGCTGTGAATGAGGAGAATTCTGATGAGGCTTTTATGGATGAGAATGGTGACCATGATGGCGATGTTGTTAAAAAACTGTCGATTAAAGACTTTGAGATGCCTGAGAAAGGCAAAAGAAAAAGTAAGCAATAATCAATCAATCTACATATAAGATAAGAGGTCCTGTCTCTCACAGATGGGGCCTCTTTTTAATAATAGACGTATCAATGAAAAAAAGTTTTAGTGCTCTTGTTTGGAGCTGTATGTCTGGCTATAGATACAGCAGGATTCTGGTATGGCGGTTCGCCTC
>JBJEKR010000072.1:0-3824 GCA_051878735.1 Prevotella sp.
AAGAGGATACAAACCGTGAGCATCTGGAAAGGAACGACTTCATACTTGCCAAGCAGAAGCAGGAGGCGGAGCAAGCCAAAGCCGAAAAGATAGCTGCCCAAACGGAAAGGGATGCTGCCGTCCGTGAAACGGACAAAGCCAAGACAGAACAGGAAAAACTCCAAGCCGGAAATGAGGAAAAGCAACGGCGCAGCGCGGAACTTGAAAGCGAGATTGCCGACAAGGAGGAACGGGCGCGGAAAGCCGACCGTGAGAATACGGACAGCATAAAGTCCGGCATTGCCAACCTTTTGGGCAAGGGCAAGTATGCAGCCATCGAGAAGGAGAACCAAGAACTGAAGCAGTCTATCCCCAAGGAGAAGGAGCGGCTGAATGAAGAGTTTGCCAGGCGGCTCGAAAAGGAACTGACCCGCAGGACGACGGAATTTGCAGAACGGGAAGTCGGATATAAACGGCAGCAAGAGAAGCTAAGACAGGAGAACGGCAGTCTGGCTGCAAAATACGAAGCCGCCCTACAATCGAGACAGGAAGCCGACCGCAGGACTGCCAACCGTCTGAAATGGTGCGACGCGGTGCTCTACCGCCTTGCCGATGCCCTCTACCGGGCAGGTGAACTGTTCAGGAAGATTATCGATGCCATCATAGACTTTGCCCGTTCTGGCTTTGGCGGAAACGGCAGCCACGGAGACATATTCCACGATGACGAAGCCGCCAGAATCAAGGAGTTTATGAATGAATATGCCGAAACAAGAGAGGAAATGCTTGCCATAGGCAACTGGCTTGTTGGCTATTCCGGCATTAAGGGCAGGCTCTCCAGTCAGGAGAGAAACCGTGCCCAAAAGGAAGTGGACGATGTGGCCAAAGGACGGTATGACTGGAGGATTGAGAGAAAGAGAAATAATAGTTTCTGCAAAGCATGATTTTGTAAAAATCTGTTAAATGTGAGTAGAACACCGTTAAATACTTTTAATTCCCCTCGTTTTTGGAACTTTTATTTTGATTATATTCTTTTTGTTTGCAAAAAATAACTAATTTTGCAAGCGAAAACAAATTAAATATTGTAACGTTATGAAAAAGTTAATTTTTAGTTTTCTTGTATGCACTATTTGCTTTTTAGCATCGTGTTCTAGTGATGAAATGCCTATTGACAACAATATTGTCGATGGCGGTGATAAAATGGTGGTTTCTCTTTCAAGCGAAGAAGCTCTAAGTTTAGTTGCTGATAAATCCTACACATTGTCGGATGATGAGGTATTACAAGTCTTGGATAAATTTTCTTCAGAAAATGACAATGTAACAAGAACGAGCCATATAGGAACTAACAATTTTAGAATTATCAACAATTATAAAATTGCTTGCAAAGATGACATCATTACAAGAACACCAACTTCAAAAGATTCAATAGAATTTAGTTCGATAAGTTTGGGTGAAAACGAGTATTCAGGCTTAGCAATTGTTTGCAGAGATTCTCGCTATCCTGAAGTATTGGCATATGTTCCTAATGTTGACATTCAGACTGTTCAATCTTCCAAGCCTGCACAAATGATGATTGATCGCGCTCAATCCGTTGCTATGAGGTATATTGAAAAGTGTAATACTATAAGTAAAAATTTGAAGGAACAAACTATAACTAAAGTGTGCAATGTTTTAGGTGTATCTGAAGCTGATTTTGATTTTGATAAATATCGTTCGCGGATTTTCATAAAAGATTATGATGCACAATCACGTGGTTCTCTTACTACGCCAACAGGAACGGAACTTAGTACTATTGGACCATTATGTGGAACAACACGTTTAATACAAGGTTGGCCTTGTAATCAGTTCATACCAGAAACAACTTTAGAAAAATATAATACGGATCAACACAGAGGTCATTATCCAGCAGGATGTGTAAATGTTGCCTTAGCTGTAATTTGTTCATATCTTCAACCGACGATTTACAGTTCTGATTTAGGACGTAATATAAATTGGAATAACGTATGCAACACTCACTTTAATCCTTTTGGTTTTTATGCATCAGAATATAGCCCTAGTACAGACCAAGCAATAGAAGTTGGTTATCTTTTGAAAACTTTAGCCAATGGCACTAAAACCACTTTTAGTTCAAACGGAGGAAGCACAACCACTCCCAATGCTGCTTCTTATATGAGTAGTATAGGTGTTAGCATGAGTAGTTCAACTTCTACTTTAAATTATGCCAATGTTCGAACATCATTAAGCAATTTGGCTCTAGTGTATTGTACAGGAACTTCAACTTCAACAACAAGAAGTGATGGAGGTGGAAACGGTCATGCTTGGGTTATAGATGGCTTACAAATTCGAAAACCTTCAACCAGAATGGAATTGCAAAATTACAATTGTTATGCTAATTGTAAATTCGGGTGGATAGAATGGGACTATACGAGTACATCTGATGGTTGGTACTTATTTGACACAAGTGGAACTATTACATTCGATTTCGATTCTGAGACTTTATCCACAAATTTGGCTTGTGTCCCAAATATCAAGCTAAAATGAAGCAATATACGGTATCATTCATCATGATACAAATAAATAAGAATATATTTGGGTGATATAACCTTACTTTATATTAATTATCATTCAGTTTAATAGATAATGAGAGCCATGCCCTTTATAAAAAGCCATGGCTCTTTTTTTATGTCAATAATATAATTGAGGGAAAAAGAAAAATGTTTCCCGCTTCATAGATGTTTTGCTACACAAAAATGCCATCCGTCAACTTTACCGCCTCCGCTTTCTTCTCCATGTTCACCGAGGCATATACATGTGTGTACACGATGCTTCCATGCCCCAGTATCTTGCTGACCGAATAGAGTTCCGCACCTGCTGTTATCGCAAGCGTAGCTGCCGAATGGCGGCTGCTGTGATAGGTGAAGTCCTTTTCTATCCCTGCTTTCTCCTTGATGCGCCGCACATACTTCGCCACGTTGTCGGGCTTCTTCACCAAGGGGAAGATGACGCCGTCCTCTCCGTCCTCCGGTCGGGGCGGTAACAAGGATATGGCTAACTCGTTGAGCGGCACGGTCACAGGCCGTTTAGTCTTGTGCTGGACGATGGAAACCATCAGCACTTCGCCCGTGTCCTTGATGTCGTTCCACCGTAGCCGTTGCATATCCCCGAGCCGAAGCACCGTCATGCAGGAGCAGCCGAAAACCTTTTGTACTGTTCGCTCCGCTTGCGTCTGTGCTTCGACGGCAAGAAAGCGTTTCAACTCTTCCGCTGTCAAATACTCACGGTGCTTGTCCGGTATGTGAAACCTCTCTTCTTTGGCAAGGTCTTGAATGGGATTGAACGTTATCAGACTGTCACGCACCGCCTTGTTGAAGATTGCCTTGACCGTTTCCTCGAAAAGGACGAGGGTAAAGTCTGCCAGCTTGCCGCCGCCCGATTTGATTTGATGGGGATTGCAGTACTCGTCACGCATATAGCGGAACTGGCCGCTCACAATGTCCCTGTCCACCTCTTTCAGTAGGATGTCCATCCGCCTTTCCCCTTTCAGGTAGGCGGCAATGCGTTTACGCACAACGCCCTTGTGCTGCATCATCTTCTTGCAGTCGCCTTTCTCGATGGCGTATTGCAGGTACTCGTCACACCAGCCGATCCATGTCATCGTCTTTGCCCTGACATCCTCCACCTGCGCCTTTTTCTTGCTTTCAAAATTCGGTGGATTGAGTATGCATTGAGCCTGTATCTCCCGTGCCCTGTTGTAAGTTTGTTCGTTGAGCCGTCTGGCTCTGGCTGAGTCTTTCGGCACGAGGAAAATGCCGAGATACTCCTTTTTGCGGAAGCCCGTCTCGTAATAT
>JBJEKR010000073.1:0-1752 GCA_051878735.1 Prevotella sp.
TAAGTTCAGTTGACGAGTTGTTTTTTTCAGTTGACAAGTAAACGAGTTGACAAGTTGACGAGTTGTTTGTTCAGTTGACGAGTTGACAAGTTAATACTTAACGTGAGTTCGATGAATTTCCCTTTATATCTATGCCAACGACTGGGAGTGTGGGCGTCTCGCCCGCACCATGGGCACCATCAGGCGAAAAAGTGACGGCAGTGGGATAACCTTGTAGGCGAGGTGCGGGCGGGACGCCCACACTCCCAGCGTTGCGCCTACATCAGGCGGTTGTTTTCAATATGAAATTTCGTCGAACTCACGTTAACATATTCTCTTAATTGACTTTGTCGAACTTCGTTTCTTAATTTTCCCTGAGGGGAGCTGGAGTTACCGCATTGCGTAGAAAATTAAAAATTAAGAATTAAGAAAAATAGTTATGCACAATAAATACCGTAACATATTCTCTTAATTGACTTTGTCGAACTTCGTTTCTTAATTTTTAATTCTTAACTCTTAATTCTTAATTTTTAATTCTTCATTCTTCATTCTTCATTCTTCATTCTCTCCCCCTTGGGGGAGCCGGAGGGGGCTTTCACTCTTAATTCTTATCTCTATCGGCTGTACGGCACGCTTGAAGGTGTCGTCGCCCTCGGCTATTGCTATGAGCCACACGGTGAACGAGCGTCGGGGGTTGTCCATGCCAGCCTCGTAGGGAACGATGCGGAAGGTGTTGTCGCCCGTCTTGACTGCGGGACCGCAGATTACCTCTATGCGAGGCTTTGTGGCGGCGTGCTCGTTGCTCGTGTGTATGGCGCGGATGCGAATGGTCTGCGGGTCTTTTGCCGATGACTGATTGAATTCGATGCGCATACCTCCTTGATAGTTTTTATTGAAAGGCACGGGCTTTCCTTCATATTCGAAACCTACGGTCTGCGGTTTCTTTCCGTATGTGGCGGCGTAGCGACTCTCGGTAAGCCGTGCCATCTCCTCGTCGAAATACCAGAAGGCATCGTGAGGGTCGCCTTTGTAGAGGGCGAAAGGAGCGGCGGCAGGTCGTTCGCCTTCGGCGTGCCAACGCTCGGCAAGCCAGCCTTCCTGCGGATTCAGCGGTTGCAGCTTACCGTCGGCGGTGAGCCTCTTCTCCATTGCCTTGCGAATGAAGAGGGCTATGTATTCAGCCGTTTCGGGCAGACATTCGAAGTGTCTGCCTCCTGCGTCGCAGAGGAACGAGATGCAACTTTCAGGGTACATCATGCGGAATGCGAGTGCCGGACGTACGCGTGCTTCCCACCATTCGTATTCGCCCTCAATCATCAGTCCCGGTATGCCGTCGATGTTTCGTGTGCGTCCCCATTCCACGTTAGCCGTGCCGTAGCCGCAGAGGTTGGTGCGTGGTGCGTCGCCGTGGAAAGAAATGACGCAGAGCGTGCGGTCGGGATTCCATGCGGCGAAGTTCCACGGCATGGTGGCTTGCGCCGAGTGTCCTAAGGGAATGACAGGTGCGGTGGCAATTTCGGGATGTCCGCTCTGTCCTGCCAGTCCCACCATCATCTCTTCAAAAATTTTTTGGCAACCGCTCTCAAGATCCCAACAGTTGGTGAAGGCAGGAGCCACCCAAAGGAGAGCCACGTCAAGCTCCTTCATTCGTTGTTGGAAAGCGGTGTTGTGGTAGAGCATTTCTTCTGCCATGTTCTGCTGTGCAAACACAACGGCTTTGACCGTCCTGTCGTTGTCGGGCAACCAGAGAAAGGCGTTAGGAGCCTTGCCCGT
>JBJEKR010000073.1:1852-16602 GCA_051878735.1 Prevotella sp.
GAATAGAAAGTAGAAACCTTTTCATCTTGCAATTATTTCATCGTTTATAAATAATACGAACGAGAAAGGGATTTCACTTGTTTTTTTAGTTGACAAGTTGACGAGTTGACAAGTTGACGAGTTGTTTGTTCTGTTGACGAGTTAATTAGTAATTATTAACAAACCAAAGGGGGGAAAACCTTTAAACAGTCCGTTAATCTTATGCAAATGGGCGAGTGCCGCCTCAACTTCACCCCCTCGCCAGAGAGAGGATAGTGGTGGACCTAAATGTTTTAATTGACTTTCGTCGAACTTAGTTTCTATAAATTCATTAATATTATCAATCGTACTATATGGAAAGACTGCATTACACGCAAGAGAGATTACACCTTCGCAGGATGTTGTTGACTCTTTTCCTCACACTGACAGTTTCACTGATGTCGCTTGCACAAGGCGACAAGGCGATAACGGTAAACTTCAAGGGGCAAAAAGCAACCGACGTCATGCAGAAAATAGAATCTCTCATTGGCGAGAAGATTCAGTTCAACTATGCCGACCTGAATTTCATCGTCACCTATTCGGCTAAGGAGAAGCCGGCAATAATCGTTATTAACGACATCGTGAAGGATCACGGACTGACAGTGGTAAGGAACGTGAAGACAAAGAGCCTCACCGTCAGAAAGCTGCGCCAAGGCGAGAAACGCCCCGTGATAGTGGTCAACAGCGACATTATCATTAAAGGTGTAGTGGTCGATGACGACGGAGAACCTCTTGTAGGAGCATCGGTGTCGATAAACAACGAGCGTAGCACCATAACCAACGGCAAGGGCGAATACACACTCGTGGCAGGCTCAGGCAGCCAAGCGGTGAAATACTCATTTGTCGGATTCCGTACGCTGACGCTCCCAGCCTCCAAAGCTGCCAAGACAGGCAGGGTGGTGCTGGAAGCCGACAATACGCTCGAAGACGTGGTGGTGACGGGCTATCAGAAAATCGACCGTAGGGAACTGACAAGCTCAATAGTCAAGATAGAGGCCAAGGACCTTGAACAAATCGGTGCGTTGACCGTTGACCAGATGCTTGAGGGAAAAGCCCCCGGACTGCTGGTCTCCAACCTCAGCACCACTCCCGGAGCCTCGTCAAAGGTAAGGGTTCGTGCAAGCGGCACGTTCACCGGGTCACGTGAACCGCTGTGGGTAATCGACGGAATACCTTACGAGGACCCCGTTCCCCTCAGCGCGGCAGAGATAAACAGCTTTGACAACGTGAACCTTATAGGAAACGCGTTGAGCGGACTTAACCCACAAGACATCGAGAGCATCAACATCCTGAAAGACGCCTCAGCCACTGCCATCTACGGAACAAGGGCCGCCAATGGTGTAATAGTCATCACTACCAAACGAGGCAAGGCAGGTCGCTCACACCTTAATTATAGCGGAACGCTCAACGTGCAGCAGCGTCCCACTTACAGCGACTTCAACCTGATGAACTCCAAGGAACGCATCGACGTGTCGCGCGAGATATACGAACGTGGCTTGGCCTATCCCGAAAACATCATCTCCTACGTAGGCTACGAAGGAGCCTTGAGAGACTATCTTTCAGGCAGTACGTCGTTCAGTGAATTTCAGGACAACGTATCGCGTCTGGAAACACTCAACACCGACTGGTTTAAGGAACTCTACAGAAACTCCGTCTCACACACGCATAACGTCAACCTGTCGGGCGGTGCAAACAACACACGCTACTATTTTTCGGTAGGCTACAACGACAATCGTGGCATGGAAAAGGGCGTCGATTTGAACCGTCTGACAGCCAGGAGCAACCTCGACGTCGATGTGTTTGACAATCTGAAGATACAACTGAGCATGAGCGGCTCGGTGCAGGAGGCAAAGTACAACCACAGCTCCGTCAACCTATTCAACACCGCATACTACACAAGCCGCGCCATTCCCTGCCGCAACGATGACGGCAGCCTCTTCTACATCGACAAGCAGATGGACATCTACAGCAGCCAGACAATAACAGGCCGCTACAACATACTCCGCGAGATGGAAAACTCGGAAAAGACCGTAAGCAACAAGGACCTCAACATCACAGCCACCGTGAACTGGGACATTCTGCCGGGCATAAAGTTCACCGGCACAGGAGCTTACCGAAACACGACCAACATCAACGAGGAATGGATAACGGAAGACACCTATTACATTGCCAACCTGCGCAAATATGACGTGTTCAGCGACAAGATTGACGACCTCGTAAACAAAGAGTCAACCGTGCCTTTCGGCGGTCTTTACAGCAACGGTCACACAAGCCAGCGTTCATACACGCTGAAGGCCCAGCTCAACCTCAACAAGGTGCTGTGGAGAAGGCACGTGGTAAACCTTAACCTTGGCTATGAGCTGAACTCAGTGAAATACCTGGGAACGACAGGCAATGTCTCGCCCGGCTACAACCATTCGCAGGGACGCAGCTTCATCACATTGCCAAGTTATACCATCAACACCGACGGAACGCTGAAGTCGTTCGGATATATCAACATGCTGAAATGGCTGACGGGCGACGGTTCTCTTGACATATATCCCTCCATCACCGACCGCCTGAGCAACAAGATGTCGTATCTTGCCATCTTCAACTACACGTACGACAACCGATACGTATTCAACTTCAACATGCGCAGCGACGGCTCAAACACCTTCGGACAGTATGAGAGATACAAGTTCCGCCCAGCATGGTCTGTGTCGGGACGCTGGAACATTCACAAGGAGAAGTTCATGCCCAAGAAGGCAGCATGTGAGGAACTCGCACTGCGAGTGTCATACGGATTCAGGGGTACATCGCCGTCGGCACTGCCCTACATGATAATAAAGAACTACCAATACAACTCCAACTACAACGAGAACCTTGCACAGGTATCGTCGCTCCCCAATGCCAACCTGACATGGGAGAAGACATCGACGGTGAACGTCGGACTCAACCACTCTTGGTTTGGAGGACGTCTGAGCGGTTCGTTCGACTTTGCCTACTCGAAAAGTACCGACCTGCTGCTCTCGCGAAAAGTGTCGCTCGTAAACGGTCAGGCAACACAGCTGTACAACGGTGGCAGCAAAGAAGACTACAGCTACGAGATGGACCTGCGCGGAGTGATAATAAAGACCAAGGACTGGGGACTCAGCGCAAACTTCAACCTGACACATTCGCACGAACGCGTGCTGGCAGGCTATGAGTCGGAGACACTTGACATCTACGACTACCTCTCCGGCACCATCTACCAGACAGGATTCCCCACCGACGCCTTCTACTCCTACCAGTTTGACGGTCTCGACGAAAACGGCCTTCCCACATTCAAGAACCTCCAGGAGACGGGAACCATGGCAGAATATTTCAGCAAGGTGCTGACCTATTCGGGCCGCCGCACACCTACCGTTTATGGCGGTTTCGGCATGGAACTGCGCTGGAAGGACCTGACCGTATCGTCAACATTCTCATATAAACTGGGCCATCACGTAAGGCTGCTCTCGCTCTACAACGGCAACCAGAACATGCCGATGCCATACGAGAACATGAGCTCAGAATTCGTAAACAGATGGAGGCAGCCCGGCGACGAGGCTACATGCATCATACCGGCACTCAGCAACGAGAGACTTAGCGTGGGCGAGTCGTCAAGCTACGACGTGCAAGTGACATACAGCGAGATAGTGCCTTCTGGCAACAACAACCTTTGGTACATGTACGACCACAGCGACGCCCGCGTGGTACGCGGCGACTTCATACGCTGGCAAAACCTCACGCTGCGCTACAACATGCCACGCGACATCATCAAGCGCATTGGACTCTCCACCGCAACGCTCTCCATGCAGGTTTCCAACCTGGGAGTGTGGGCTTTCGATGGAAAGCTCAAGGGACAAGACCCCGAGCAGGTGCAGAGCATTGGCCTGCCGGCTGCACGCAGCTATAATTTTGCATTAAACATCAGTTTCTAAACATACGCATACCATCATGAAAAAGATAATGTTATTGGCACTCACCGTCATGCTTACGGCATGCCACGACTTTCTCGACGAGGTTGACCAAGACAAGCTCATTCCTTCGAAGACTGAGCACTATGCCGCAGTGCTGCTCAACAACAACCAGTATAACTTCCCCATTTTCGTCAACGCCAACTTCATGACCGACGACATTACGGAATACAGCCAGTCGCTTGAGTCAAGCCGCAAGGCGAAAAAGCCGGTTTACACCTGGCAGATAGAAATAGAGAAGGACGAAGACGGCAACAAGGCCACCACCGACAACACCTGGACAAACGCCTACAAGAACATCTCCATCTGCAACTACGTACACGAACTTGTGGAAGATGCCGAGGGCACCAAGGAGGAGAAGGCCTTCATCAAGGGCGAGGCGAAGTTCTTCCGGGCATACAACTACTTCAACCTTCTCAACCTGTACGGAGTGCCCTTCGACTCTGAGAATGCCGCTCATGCGCTGGGTGTTCCTCTGCGCCTCGACAACGGCATAGAGCAGACCTTCCAGCGCAACACCGTGGCCGAGTGCTACCAGCAGATAGAGGCCGACTTGAGAGAGGCGATTGAACTCATCACGGAAAGCTCCATAGAGAAGTCTATCCATCACCCAAGCGCGGCATCGTGCCATCTGCTTCTGAGCCGCATTTACCTTTACCAAGAAAAATGGCAAGAAGCGGCCGAAGCCGCAACAAAGGCAATGGAAGGCCACCAGCTGACAAGAATGACGACATCGGGCACATGGGTAAGCGAGGACAACCCGGAGGTACTTTATACGGGAATGTTCTACAACGGCACCATCACCCACAGCGTGTTTGAAACAGGATGGAAAGTCAGTCCAGAACTGATAGCGATGTATTCCGCCGACGACATCCGCCTCAGCCGGTTCTTCACCAAGGTTGCAGGAAAGCTCGGCAACGTCTATTACTGCAACAAGGGCGAACGCGACTATTCACAGATAGGCTATGTGGCTTTCCGCGTTGCCGAGGCATATCTCACAAGGGCTGAGGCATACGCCCGCCAAGGCAAGACGCAGGAGGCGAAGACAGACCTCACCACCCTGCTCGCAACACGCTACAAGAGCGGAGCATCTTACGTGATTCCCGATGACTCAGCCGCCCTCCTGGAATACATTCTCAACGAACGCCGCAAGGAGCTGTGCTTTGAGGAACACCACCGCTGGTTTGACCTGCGACGCATGAAGACCGACGCACCGGAGATAAAACACTCCTACACGCTGACGGACACCGACGGAACACAATACGGCACACAAGTATATACACTCTTCCCCGCCGACCTCAACTACACCCTGCCCATTCCACTTGCCGAGCGTGAGAACAATCCGCTGATTCAGAACAACGAACGTTACGACAAGCTGCCCGAAACGACAGGTGAATTCTAAATTAGTTCAATGAAACAAGAAACGAGACAACGAATATGAAAAAGATATTGACAATATTATGCTTGGCAACGGCAATGGGCTTGCAGTCATGCTCAGATGAGGAGGCACTGTCGCCATCTTATGCCGACACCGACCGCATACCGGGATTGCTTGACACGTCAATACCCACGGTCAAGGAATACAAGGACAACTACGGCATCAACATGCTCTACCAGTTCAACGACACGCTCGACTTCAAGTTCGGGTTCTACCAAAACTCGACAAACTGGATATGGCACAATATAATAGTGACGAAACTCGACACCAAGGAGAAGATTGACTATGCCTTCGACAGGTTCAACGAAGACATCACACCATACTTCAACGACACTTTCAAACAGATGATGCCAAAGAAGATACTCATGGCCGACATGGTTGAGGTGGAAACAAATCCAGACAACCTGATGAAGGAATCTGACGTCATGGAAACAGGCACAGTGGGTGTTATGGCATCAAAGTTTTCCTACATGTTTGCCTACAACATGGAGGCGATGGAAAGCTTCAATGCGACCAAGCTCGCAAACATGAGGAAGACAAAGCTGTTTCACCTGATATGCACGGTGATAACCAACAACAACCTGTACGATGAGATGCCAGCCGACTTCTCAAGCGAGGTGAAGCACCTGTATGGAGCCAGCATTGACTCCCTTGCCCTTGAAGAAGCAGAGCTGCCCGTGGGCACGGGACCATACGCGAGCTACTATCTGCCGAGTTGGTATATAGAGATGGGATTCCCCATCACCCTACATTCACCATACAGCAGTGCCGGAAGCAACTTCCAGCAGCGACTGCGCAAGGGCTACTCGCTCTCCATTCCCACATTCGAGCGCGACCTGCGCAACTTCGTCTGCGCGATGGTGTTTGAGACCGAAGCGAACATCAAGACCTATTACTTGCCTTCCGAACTGTTCTGCAACAGAATGCGCATCGCATTGGAGACGATGAAGAAGTGGGGCATCGACGTGGAGGCGATAAACCCGGCAATGAAACTGTTTCTCGACAACTAAAACATAAACGACATGAAAAAGATATTTTATACCGCAATAGTGGCAATGGTTGCCATTGTGACACTTACGGCCTGCAGCGACGACCCGGAATTTCCCGACCCAGGACTCGACATGACGCGAGCCGCCGTTGACACCGTACGCCGCGACACTATCGACATCTATACGATAGAGATGAACGTAGCTGCTCCCAACGGCGTGGAGGCAATACAGGTACTAAACGGACGCAACTACAAACTGCTGGACGAGATTACCGACCGCTACAAGGGGCAGAGCGACTTCATCCTAAAGTATGACGTTGACCTCACCTCCATTGAGCGCGACACCACCATGCAGTTCATCGTCAAGATTATCGACAGCAAGATGCGCAGCTACAACAAGGGCTTCACCCTTGTGGTAAAGGCGTTCTCTTCGCCGGTAATAAAGGTGTCGGGAGGTGCCGACGTGCTGGGACTGGTGAGTCCGGTGTTCAACCTCAAGGCACAGTTTGAGACAGGACTGAACCGCATCACCTCCTACAGGGTGCTGTTCGGGCAGGAAGTGAAGGACGAAGGCGAGTTCAACGACACCATAGTACACACCTTCATCTACAACAAAATGATGGCCCTCAACATGCAGAAAGGCAACGACTACAAGCTGAACATAGAGCTGAACGACGACAAGGGAAACAGGGCAGTGAAGGAGCTTACGCTGAAACTTGTCGATATGAAACGGCCTGTGAGGATAACCGTAACCAACTATAATGGCATGTTCCGCGACATGGAACTGTACTACGACAAGACCCACGACCGCCTTGATAGCATCGTGCAGACCAACTACACCTATCCATTGGGGTCTGACGGATACAAATATGAATTGAAAACATACTTCAAATATACCTTTGATTATGGAGACAACGGAATGGTGAGCAAATGGAGCAGGTCTAATGTTGAGACGGGCGAGACTTCTCCCGTTCAGCTCTACACCTACAAGGAGGGCACGAAATGCCTGCTGTCGATGGACCAGGAAGATCCTGTACCTTCCACGGCGATAGACGTGACGGAATGGTATGACGACGGGAAAGTGGCCACCTACTATTACGGCACCAACTCAAAGGCGGTGAAAGACGTATATTATGTGGACGACATCGACGGTAAGGGCAAGGTGTTTGCCGAATACTGGTCAACCAACAAGCCCACCGACAACACCCGCCAGCACGGCGAGGGCATGACGGCGATACTCATTCCGACCTACTTCCCAGAGCTGCCAAACGTGATACAGACTCTCGATGCCGTCTGGCGCGACCTCTTCTTCTATAAGTATGTTTTCGAGAAGAGCATTTACACCATCAAGGCCGGAAACGCCGTCAGCTCAACACAGTCAGCGACCACCGACAACTCCGGAAGAATAGTCACGCTGCGACGCACCGTGTCATCCACGAGTTTCTATAACTATGTGTTTACATACGAAGAATAAAAACATTACGATATGAAAACAATAAGATTCATTGTAGTGGCCATAATCATGATGATGGCCATCGGAGTACACGCCCAAGGCATCAGTTTCCATAAGGTGAGCTTCGACGAGGCTTGCAGCAAGGCAAAGGAAGAGGGCAAGATGGTGTTTGTGGATTTCTACACACAGTGGTGCGGACCGTGCAAGATGCTGGCAAGAAACGTCTTTACGCAGCCAGAGGTGGGCGAATACTTCAACAGCCACTTCGTAAGCATACAGCTCGACGCCGAGAACGAGGGCAAGCCACAGGCTGACAAATATGAGGTGAAAGCCTATCCTACTCTTTACTTCCTGAAAGCCGACGGCAGCGTGGTGGCAAAGACAGTGGGAGCAGTGGGTGCAGAGGCTCTGCTCAACGACGCGAAGAAAGCCGTGGAAGGAATGGACGACCCCGACAACCTGCAAAGCATGAAGAAGCAGTGGGAAGAAAAGCCCCACACGGAGGCTTTCCTCGAGAAATACATCGCAAAGATGAAGGACTTCCACGAGTCGCCAGTAGAGGCCATAGAGGAATATCTTGGCGTGCAGACAAAGATGAACGAAGCCTCTTCGAAAATGATGGAATTTCTCATCGACAACGACAACTATCTATACCTCGGTGGCAATGCCGAGCGCATCTACAACGCCAACGTGGCTGAATACCTTGACATAGCCACAAAGGCGGAAAACCGTAAGGTGAAGCAGGTCCACGAGAAAATGATGCGCCACACGCGCACGCAGGCACTTGCCGACCGCAACCTCGCAATGTACGAAACATTCTTCGACCGCTGGTGCAAGCTGAAAGAAAAGCCCTCATACCAAAACTATACGGAACTGCTGCTGAACAAGCTGATGCTGCAAGGCAACAGGAAGGAGTACCACCGCTTGGGCTGTGAATATCTCGACAGCATGGTCAATTCGCGCAGCATAGAGGAGATACACATGCTCGACCAGCAACACTACGACGAGTTCTGCAAGACACGACAGGGACAGTTGCAGGGCATGTGGGGCGATGTGTACAGAATGTCAAACAAGGATATCATCGCGAAAATCCAAAGTCGTAACATAATAGAGGTGACAACCGAACTCCTGAGAGACACAAGCAAAAAAGAGCTGAAGCGCATTGACAAGTGGGTGGCTCACGGACTACAACTGCTGGAGAACAACATCGACATGACGCTGCTCGAACAAAAGGTGCTGTTCGTTAAGGGCGAGAGAGAAAAGGCCGCCGAGGGAGTGAAAGCCTTGCTGGCAAGTCTCAACGAGACGAACAAGAACCACAAAAAGGTAAAAGAGGTACTGGAAGACATGGAGAAGGGAAACATTTTCAACGAATAACGACGAAGGAGGACACGAAGCTATGAGAAGACATTTGATGATGATACTGATGCTTGTATGCGCCGGCACTGCAATGGCGCAAGGCATAAGTTTTGAAAAAGGCAACCTTGACACTGTGCTTGAAAAAGCAAGGAAAGAAAAGAAAATGGTGTTCATCGACGCTTTCGCGACATGGTGCGGACCATGCAAGTGGATGGCGAAAAACGTGTTCACCGATGCCGAGGTAGGCAAATATTTCGACGAGAACGTGGTGGCGACGGCCATTGACGTGGAACGCGGCGAGGGACCTGCCGTGAAATCTAAATATGCCATCGACGGAATGCCCGGCTACCTGTTTATGGACAGCGAGGGCAACGTGATCTACCGCGGTATGGGAAGCATGCCCAAGGACAAGTTCATGACAATGGTGAAGAAGGCGAAGGCCATCATGGACGACCCCGACAACGTGGGACGATATGCCGCACAGTACGAACAGAAGAAGAACGACCCCGCATTCCTCAAGACCTATCTCGACAAGCTGAAGGAGGGCGGCAGCGCCGGCTATTACGACGTGGTGGAGAACTACCTGAAAGTGCAGAATACCATGAAAGCTGACGGGGCGGAGATGGTTAACTTCCTCTACAAGCACATACGCTCGCTGACGTTCGGCGGCGAGGCTGACAGGATTCTGTCGGAAAACCTATGGACATACGCCTGGGACGCATACGTGCGCAAGGACATAAGAGAGGAATTCCAAAAGCTGGGCAAGTATCTGGCCGCACAGACTACCGAATATGCCATAGAACGGCGCGACACTACCATGCTTGACATGGCGATAGAACGCGTGAAAGCCTACGGCGAACAGCCTGCCGAGGGACAGCGCGAACGACTGCTCATGTACTACTATTCGCATACGGGAGAGGGTGAGAAATACAAGGCTCTCAACCGAAAGGAAATGGAGAAATACTACAACGAAAAACTCAACGTGACTGAACTGCGCGAAGGACTGAAAAGGGTACAGGCAGAGATGCAGAAAAACCCGGGCAAGAAGATGAGGCCATGGGCGCAGGTGAACACCGAGAAGTTCCGCGAGATGCTGTCGGAATACGCCCGCTTCATGACCGAACGCGACCATGCCGACATCCTGCGCTGGGCAACACGGCTACACGAGGTATATCCAGAAGCTGCCGAAAACGAGATTTTCTATGCCCGCGCACTCTACATGTGCGGTGGCGACAAAGGGCAGGCAGTAGCCATATTCGAGAAGAACATGGAAGACCCTTCGCTGGAAAAGAAACTCGAAGGACTGAAGATGGACCTTGAGGCAATGAAAGCGGGAAAAACTATTCCGCTGTTGTATTAACAATATTCTCTCTCTATTTATATGAAATCAAAATCCGCCATTGCCTTTTTCATTGCCGCCATGCACTTTAGCATGGCGGCTTCGGCACAAGAAGAGCTGTTCAAGGACTACGAAGCTCTGAAGGACTCGATGAACCAGCGAATGATTGACTTCGAAAAGAAGTATGGATGCATGAACATCAACAACGTTCGCAGGCTGTCGTTCGACAAGATGGAGATATGCGGAGAGATTGACGTGGAGGCTGACATGCCCAAGCCACGCACGAAAAGACTCGACGCCAACGGCGTGTGGAAGAAATGCCACCAAAGCTCGCTCGCCTTCGCCACGATGAGGGAGAACAAAGGGAAGAAAGAGTCGTTTCTCACAGCATCGGCAATAGCCATCACTGCCGACGGCATCTGCCTTACAAACTACCATGTGGTGGTTGACGTGGTGCTATCTGCCGCCGTGGACTACTTCCCGACCGACGACTGCATGAGATACGTGATGGACTACGACGGAAACGTGTTTCCCCTAAAGGAGATACTTGCCGTTGACCCGACAAACGACTGGGCCATAATAAGGGTTGACACCCGCAACAAACCTCTCGTGCCAATACCGTTGGGAAGAACGGCGGAGCCTGGCGACAAAGTGTATTGCATATCGGCTCCTAAGGCAACGCCATACGTCATGACAGAGGGCATCGTGTCGAGGAACTCGAAGGTGACCTCGAAGCAAGACGGACTTACCAAATGGCAGATGGAAATCACGGCCGACTATGCCGTGGGATCGAGCGGTGGGCCTATTATCGACCAATACGGTAACCTCGTCGGCATGGTAAGCTCTACGTTCGCCATGTACGGCAACCAAAAGAAGATGCAGAACTTCCAGATGTCGCAGAAGAAAACCGTTCCAGTAATGTTAATAAAGAAATGCCTGAAAAAATGAAACCAACTGTAATGCTTTTGCTTATGCTCGTGTTGCCTGTTGCCACATTTGCACAGGACAAAAGCGACGACGATGCCGAACTGAAGGCAAGAATGGCCGAGGAAGCAAAGATATACTTCAAAGGGGCCGACACAGCGCGATGCGCCTTGAAATACGACTTTCGCTACCTCTTCGACAGAAAGAGGCGACTGACGCACAACGAGCAACGATTGGTGATAGCCGCCGACACCTCCACGGTGGACATGATTGCCGACAAGAGGAAAGGAACGCCCTCCTTTTATTTCTACTTTCCAAGGAGCAGACGGATGACTGTAACCTACAGAGTGGTGGGAGAGGAATTCCTGATAGACTCAACCACAGTCGAGAACGAATGGCTGACGACCGGATGCGACTCCATTATAGGCGACTATGTGTGCCGGAAAGCAACGGCACTGATAGGCGGTCGGCAGTGGACAGCATGGTACACCGACGACATTGCCGTAAACGCAGCTCCCCGAAGGCTCGTCGGACTGCCTGGAGTGGTGGTGTATGCTTACGACAGCGAGAAGGAAATAGAATGGCGTCTGAAGGAGGTGGTGGAGAAGAAAGAGGGCGACATGCTGTTTGTAAAGTTGCCGACAGCGTTTTCCGCCATTCCAAGGGAAAGGCTCGAGAAGGTAAGAAGAATATTCGCACTGTCGAAGGAAGCGACATACGTGCAGAAATCGGGTGTGGAAAAGAAATATGCTAACCTGCTGCCCGAAAGACTCTACCCGAACATGGGGATTGACGCATGCAACGTGACGAACCCCATTGACATTGAATGAAGCCCATAGTAGCATGAAATCTTCATCGAAAAATGGTTTTTTTAGCAAAATATTAATCTATATGAAGAAAAATCACTAAATTTGCAGCGAAAATGTCATTTTCACGATTATTTACGAGCTGATGGGCAGAGAGAGAAAGAAGAGTATTGTTGAGCAACTTTACGACAGGCACTACACACCGCTATTCCTATATGCGTATGCACTACTGCAGGACGACGACGAGGCCAAGGACGTGGTGGGGGAGGTGTTCACTACACTATGGAACAAATGGAACAACAAGGAAATAGTTGATTTAAAAGTCACTTACGCATACTCCATGACGAGAAATAGGTGCATGGACTGCATGAGAAAGAGGAAAGTACACGACTGCTATGTCAGACTGGCTGACAAAACAAGATACGAGTCACCCGAAGAGGTGACCAACTATGAGAATAAACTGACACGGGTGCGCGAGGTCTGCGGAAAACTTAAGGAGCCGTCAAGAACCGTGCTCTGGTACTGCTATTTCAAGAAGTACACCTATCAGCAGACTGCAGACACGCTGGGGCTGAGTCTCACTGCCGTGAAAAAGGCAATGCAGTATGCCTTTACGGCACTGAGAGGTGTTCTTAGAGATGAACTTTAGACAACTGATTATGAAAGACGAATTTAACGAAAAAGACGAGGAAAGGCTGGAAGAAAAGGTAAACCGCATTATTGCCGACCCAACTGCCGTGGACGAGGCTGAGCTGCACAGGCTCACCCACAATCCCGACTTCTGCCGTGCTTACAACGATGCCCTACTCATAAACGCTGCACTGCACGACGAACCCGACAAGCCCGACTTCAGGGAGGTTGTCGGGACCACACAACGGAAGCCGACAGGGAAAATGGGAATGACCGCAGCCTTGTGGATTGCCGCTGCAGCGGCATGTGTCATGGCAATGTTTCTCATAGACGGACTGAAGAATGTCGATGCCGACAAAGAGGAAGGCATGTCGCTCGAATACAGGGCAAACAAGGGCAATACGGAAATAACCATAGTGCACAATGGAATCGAAACGCCTCTTGACGAGGCACAGAAGGAGGTGGTGGCTACTGTCAGGAAGAGCGAGATAGCCATAGTGCCGACTGCCGACAAACAAGACAATACGACCACGATAATTAGAGTGCCGCAGGGAAAGGTGGCGTGCTTGAGACTCGACGACGGTACGCGCGTATGGCTCAACGCCGACAGTAGAATTATGTTTCCCGAACGTTTTGCCGCCAAAGGCGAGAGAAAGGTGGAGATAGAGGGCGAGGTGTTCTTCGACGTGGCTCACGACAGCCGAAGACCGTTTGTGGTGGCGTTCACAAAGGGTGAACTGACCGTGCTGGGAACGAGGTTCAATGTGAGGGCTTACGCTAACGAGGCTCCACAGGTGACTCTCGTCAGTGGTGCGGTGAGGCTGCAAACGACGCGCCGACACACCGTCATGCGCCCAGGACAGATGGTGGAGATAGCCAGCGACGACGAGATTGCCGTCAGTACAGTGGACGTGGAGGAAGCCATGGCATGGACAGAGGGACATCTTTACATGAACCGAAAGGCGTTTCGCGACGTGATGATCGAGATAGGCCGACAGTACAACAAGAACATCATGTTCAAAAGCAACACTTACAAGAACGATACGGTGCACTTCTGCATTGAGAGATCTTGGAGCCTGAGCGATGTCGTTGGCACGCTTGGCGACATTACCGACGCTGACATTTCAGTGAAGGGCGACAATATCGAGATTGAATGAATCTCTTGTCTCCCTCGTGAGTACGTTTATTTCAGACGTATCTCTATCGGCTGTACGGCACGCTTGAAGGTGTCGTCGCCGTCGGTCGATGGTATGTCGCACGAATATCTTGCGGCGAGCCAACCGCCCTTCGGGTTGACCTTCTTCAGGCTGCCATCGGCGCAGAGGCGGCGCTCCATTGACTTCTCTATGAACTTTGCGATGTAACCGGCTGTGCGCGGCCCGCAGTCGAAGTGACCGCGGCCAGTGTTGCAGAGGAACGTGATGCAGCTCTCGGGGTTCCATGAGTTGGTGAAGGCGGGAGCCACCCAGACGAGCGCCACGTCAAGCTCCTTCATGCGTTGTTGGAAGGTGGTGTTGTGGTAGAGCATCTCTTCTGCCATGTTCTGCTGTGCAAACACCACGGCTCTGACCGTCCTGTCGTTGTCGGGCAACCAGAGAAAGGCGTTAGGAGCCTTGCCCGTCTCGCGCGAGATGTAGCCTCGCAACTCCACCGAGCATTGATACATTCCGCTCGGTCCCACCGCCCATGCAGCAATGCCGGCGGCAGCAATTAGAATAGAAAGTAGAAACCTTTTCATCTTGCAATTATTTCATCGTTTATAAATAATTTAAGTTTTTTCGCAAGCTCAAGGAACTCCTTTACCCTTCGGCCAGTGAC
>JBJEKR010000074.1:0-16561 GCA_051878735.1 Prevotella sp.
AAGGGCCGCAAGGACCCGTGTCGCCCATTTCCCAGAAGTTGTCGTGCTTGTTGCCATTTATTATATGGTCGGCAGGAACGTGCTTCGCCCAGTAGCCGGCAGCCTCGTCATCACGCACGAGATTTTCTTCCTCCGAACCCTCAAACACAGTGACGTAGAGGTCTTTTGGGTCGAGTTTCAGAACATCCACAAGATATTCCCATGCCATGTCGATGGCACCTTCCTTGAAATAGTCGCCGAAGCTCCAGTTTCCGAGCATCTCGAACATGGTGTGGTGATAGGTGTCGTGTCCCACCTCTTCCAGGTCGTTATGCTTTCCGCTGACACGAAGACACTTCTGTGAGTCGGCACGACGGCGAGGTTCCGGGTCGCATGTGCCAAGAATAACATCCTTCCACTGGTTCATACCAGCATTGGTAAACATGAGCGTTGGGTCGTCCTTTATAACCATCGGAGCCGACGCAACGATTGCATGACCTTTCGATTCGAAATAGTTCTTGAACGAATCGCGGATTTCATTAGCTGTCATCATTGTTTTATCTCTATTATATATTTTTTCTCTAAAATTGTTGCAAAGTTACTTTATTTTTCGTACATTTGCAAGCAAAATAATAAAAATTGGCGAATATGGTTCTAAATTTGAACAAAAACCTCAAGTTATACTACTCTATAAGCGAAGTTGCAAAGATGTTCGACGTCAACGAGAGCACTCTGCGCTATTGGGAAAAGGAATTCCCATCACTGAAGCCGAAGACCTCCGGCCCTTCTCTGACGCGCCAATATACCGACAAGGACATCGAGAAGATCAAGCAAATCCACAACCTCATAAAAGTGAGGGGATTCAAAATCAGTTCGGCAAGAAAGATTCTCAATTCCAATCCCACGGGAACGGAGAAGACGACAGAAGTCATCGACAGGCTTATAAACATAAAAAACGAGCTGCAACTGATGAAGAAGCAGCTCGATGGTACTTTTGCGTAAAGGTTGTGTGCTGAAGGCAGCTTACCTGTACCAGCCGGTACACTCCTGGCCTTTGCTCTCCACCCACTTCACGTAGCTTGGAAACATTATGTCAAAAGACTTTCCTTCATTTTCTAATTCGAAAATCTTACCGAACTTGTCTATCTCCATTCCCGAAAGGTAGATGGCAAATGGGAAGTTGCCGTTTCTAACGTAATAAATTCCCTCGTCGGGTCTTGACAGGTCGTCACCGGTAGCGAAATACGAGTAGTCCATCTTAGGAGTAGGCTTACCGTTGGGAGTGTGCACTTCCCAGTTGTAGTTTCCTTCCTTACGATAGAGGAATACGTCTATCTCACTCTTGTAGTTCTTGTAGTTTCGCTCATAATATTTCGGTGAACCTTCCGGGATATGATTGAATTCCACGGTGTAGGTCGTACCTGGATTCTTCTTCGTGTCGGGAATGACATAGTATATCTGGTTCTCCACGTCATACTCCAACTGGCTCGACACGTCCTTGCCTCCAATGTACATCTTCACCTCTGCCGGCACGTGATAGCCGGAAATCTTTTTCCCCGTCGTTCCTCCCTTAGAGTTCACCTCGTCGCGAATGCCGCCAATGACTCTGAAGGCAATGCCGTTCTTCTTGGTGGCATAGTTCTCACGTGGCTTGAACGAGAATGTCTCGCCGTAAGTGTCGTTCCACTTGTCGTATGCGCGTCCGTAGGTATATTCCACACATGCGTCGTTCAGGTCATAGTCGCCCTTGTTAGGCCATAGGTCTTCGAAGAGGTACGTACCTACCACGTTTTCGTGAAGCGTCACCAAACCCGAGCCGTCGGCATTCATTCTATTGTCATATACAGGCAGGCTGGCTATTGACGATACGGGATTGGTTCCTATGGCAAGCACTACGTCGGAGAAGTTCTGGTCGTTTCCCTTTCCGTCCTCAAACTTATAGTCATCCTCAAACGAGGCAATAATGAAATCCCGGCCCTTGGTGTAATAGGATGCCACAAGGGGCTGGTCCGTTCCTGTGGCGTTCTGGCGGGCACAGAGCCTTGTCAACGAGGCAGAGCGATAGTAACGGTTCTCCAAGAATATCTTGGTGGCGGTACCCCCGTTATATTCAAGACGTTTGCTCCAAGCGTTTGTAGCAAGTATCAGTCCCACCTTATATCCTGCGGGGAACACGTCGGTAGCACCCTCCTGACTGTCGTTGGCAATGTTAGGATAATACATCAGCTTCACCGCCGTCATTCTGTTTATGCCGGCTTTTCTTTTTTCAGCATCCTGTGTCATCTTAAACCACTGTCCATCCTGAGTATTAGGGAAGAGCATGACTACATTAACGTCGTCGATGCTTTTCGGCTCCTGTCCCACCTTATAATAATAGTATCCCATGGAACTGTTCCAGCAGGTGTTGCCTCCCAGGAATGTCACCACCACCTGTGCTGGCTCGCTTATTTCCAAGTCGGAAGCCACACGGTATTTCTGTGGACAGTTGAGCTGATTGGCATTGATTATCTGTGAATGTATGTCATAGAGCGAAGCGTCAGGCACTAAGTCGTTTCCTTTATAGGCATAGTTTATCTTGCCATTGGCGTCATACGTTCCGAGCCATTCCTTCCATCGCTTTCCCGCCTGATACTCTTTCGGAACGTCGGTGCGTGTCATATAGCTGAACCCCGCCTCGCTGGTAGAGCGAGTAGTGGCGGAGCTAACGGAACCATTGGTGTCTGAAACTGTGATGTTGTTGCCGACGATGTCAGCCTCCATAAGGGTCTTGGCAAAGAACGAAGGGGAGTAAATCCACACTTTCTCCAAGTATGAAGGCAGCTTGATCTGTCCGTTGAAGATGCAGTTCTCTCCCGTATATGACGTGAAGAGGGGCTTCAAATCTTCCCTCTTTGTGTAGCCGCTACCTTCCTCATTGCCTTCAAGGGGGTTCTCTTCGTAGATCTCAAAATACACAGGAGTCTTGATGCCGCAACCTACGTAGCTTACCGTGAGGTTTATACTGTCGTTGGTTGTAGAGAAGTCAAAGTCGTTGTATGGCATTTCGCTATTGCTGACAGGTACATAATTATCCATGCTTCGGTCAACACATGCCGCCAAAATGAACATCGATGCCAATATGGACAACGAAGCGATTTTACAGAAGTTATGTTTCATATTCATAGTTGTTGTGTTATATATGGAAGACATCATTACTATGAAGCCTATTTATTGTATAATTTCTGCAAATATAGTATGTTTTTGTTAAAGTAGCACAAACATCGTTGAAATATTATGATTTTTTAAACTTAGAAGATGCCCCTTCGGCCTCACGACTCCAAGAAACGCACCATTGCCGTTGTCACGTCTGGAGTTTCGAGGGCGGCAAGTCCCTTGTCGTCAATGTCTATTCTATTTATCAGAAACAAGATGTTATCGTATGTCAGTGGGAGGGTTTCCTTGTGCATCATCAACGAGAACAGCAACACAAGACGGTCGCTCTGCAGGAAAGCCTTTACGGTGTCTGGATTATTCCTCAGATAGTCAGTCACGGCAGGCGAGAAATCGGTTGATTTCAGTCGTATGCGCATCTTGTTGCGCAGCATGGCACGGAAATCGCCCTGCATCATGTTGGCTGTTGCCATCTGTTGGAACAGCGAGCGCAACGCCCACTCAGAAGTCTCAAGGGTAGCGAGAATGCCGTTCAGCGTCCTTCCATACTGTTCGTATTCCACCCAGTCCTCCTTGCACTTATATCGCAGGTCGTGCTCCACCTCGTGCCATCCTTCGGAGAACACAGTCCGAATCTGTATTTCATAGGTATTGTCAATATACTTCGCAACATCGGTTGGCAGGCAGGCACGGAAATCGTCCACCAACCTGCCGGGCAGTGGTTTGGTTATGTTAAGGCATTGCGGACGGAACGTGTCGATGTCGGGTGTGTCGATATGTCTCTTCACCACCGTCTTGTCGTCGAAAAACATTGCCATCACGTCAACGTCGTCGGGGAAGTAAACTACAATGCGTAAACCGATTATGTCGCGTATCAGTCCCTTGCCACTCTTGTAGTCGTCGCCCTTCATTCCCAGCTTATGCTCTATCGACGCTAACGTCTTCGCACGTCCAAACAGTCGATACATTATACCGCTACGGTCAATGCTCGATGCCAGTTCAATCTTCAGTTGCTCAACAATGTCGTTCAGTGTCATGACAATCCTAATTAAAAATCAGCAAGTGACAAGACGGCGGTCTTGTCACTTGCAACGAAACTTATTTCATATATTTCTTTCCACGCGTTATCAGCAGACCTTTCTTTGATTGGGTACGACGGCCTCCGAGGTCGTAAGTGTCCTGTTCGCTTTCAGGCAGCAATATCGTGGAAACTGACGTTGAAGTTGTATGCAGTGTGATACGCATTCCTACCTGCTTGACGAACTTAAAGCTGAGGCTTCCACTGGTAGGAGTGCCCAGTGCGACAGAGTGTGTTACCGCAGTCCCGCCTGTTCGCGACGGGAACACATAGTCGGTAGCTCCGTATGTCACGCCTCCCAGTTGAGAAAGGTATCCATCTGTATTGTCCTCGTTGCAGAAGCCATGGAAATCGACGGAAGTAACGGTCACGCCTTCAGGTAAATTGATGGTATATAACACATTATTGGAATATTTTATGCTCTGTATTCCGCAACTGGAGCTTGTAGCATAGTCCTTAGCTGTTGACATGGTCATTTTTATACCATTTGTGAACGTCCAGTCGCCATTAGAAGTCTCAGGCGTGATGTCGTATGTAGTTGCAACAGGCTCCGGTTCTTCTTCAACTATGCTTCCCAACACCTCTCCACCAGCGTTCTGCCTCTCAGTGATGTCAGCCACCAATGAGTTGAGGTAACGCTCAAGGTTAGAGTAGCCGTCGGCACCTATTGTCTTGCCGTCGGAAGGGTTGCTTTTGTCGAGTCCATTTGCGTCTTCCCAACTGTCAGGCATACCGTCGCCATCGGAGTCGGTTGGAGCGGTGGTTGAAGCAAGTGTTGGCCATGCGCTCCAGTTGTCACCGGCATCAGCAGGTTTGTTGTCGTCCTGCGAGTTGACAAACCCCTTGCTCAGTCCGCTGCCCGTATAGGTGGCAGCACTGTTACGAGTGTCGCTTACCATAAGTTCGTCGAAGCTGTCGCGGCTAAGACTTGCGCCCGCATAGTCAAGCACTCGGTCGTAGGCGTCGGCGGCAGAGTGCGTTGTGGTAACAACGAAGTACATTGGCTCAGTAAGCTTTATGGTGTCTTTAGTCTCGTCAGTAAACGTTCCGTCACAGCCAGAGGCATCTATCTGGTTTATTATTCCATACGTCCAGTTGTCGTTGTTCACTTCGGAGTATTTCGAGTTGTAGTTACCTGTCACATAGTATTTTCCCCATAGATGCAATGCGGGTAAATAGTCGGGATAGGTTTCCACATACGAGTTGGTGCGAATGCCGATTCCCGCAATGCGGTAGCCTTTCTTGTCTGTTGGTGAGCCAGGACCCGGCTTGTAGTAGTTGTTGACAATATTCACTGTCATTCCCTCGCCGCCATAACAGCCATTACTACCGAAGTTGTAGATGACGTTGTTACGCATGTCCATGCGTTCGTCGAGCTGTGTGGTTGGGCGCGGACCAAGGCGCGGTGTGCGGCTGGTGTGATGTACCAAAAGGTTGTGATGGAACGAAGCCCCTGAGCCTCCCCAGTTGCCGCCGTAGCCGTGAGCGCCCTTGGTGTGTCCTGAATTGACAAGACTCTGTGCCACTAAGCACCACTGCACCGTGGTGTTCTTGTTGCCAAGCACAGACAGACACTCGTCGATAGACCAGCTCACGGAGCAGTGGTCGATAATCCAGTCCTTTTGGTCGAATCCTCCGAATCCGTCCCAGCCGTCGGCACCGTCGAGAGTCACGTTCTTGTTGCCAAGACGGAAGCGCATGTAGCGCACTATGACGTTGTTTGCCTTTATCGCTACAGGATAGTCTGCCACGCAGATGCCGTCGCCGGGAGCGGTCTGTCCTGCGATGGTGACATTACCGATAGAAATGTTGAGTGCCGACTGCAGATGGATGGTACCCGACACGTCAAATACGATGGTCTTGGCCCCCGACTTGCCAAGGGCCCAGCGCAGTGTTCCTTCAGAGCCGTCATCGGCGAGTGATGTCACGTGATAAACATTGCCGCCGCGTCCGCCAGTGACATAGCGTCCGAAGCCTTCGGCTCCAGGGAAAGCGGGTGTTTTCTCCTGTGCGAAGAGAGCCGTTGCTGCCAAGCACAAGCACGATAGTAACAATGATTTAAATAATGATTTCTTCATAATCGTCTTTTTTGATTTATTGATAGCAGTTTAATTATTGGGGCAAAGATACTACTATTTCAAATACACAACAAAAAAGACGTGTTAATTAATGTTATTTCACAGCAATTCATTTTTTACATGTACGCTGACTACTGGGAGTGTGGGCGTCTCGCCCGCACTCCCAGTGGAGGCGAGGCCCCCTCCGGCTCCCCCAAGGGGGAGAGGAAATTAAGAATTAAAAATTAAAAATTAAAAATTAAAAATTGCTGCGCGAATGCACTGGGAGTGTGGGCGTCCCGCCCGCACTCCCAGTGGAGGCCCCCTCCGACTCCCCCAAGGGGGAGTGATGGCTGCGCACAGTGGAAGCGCTAACGGGGCTCTCCCCCTTGGGGGAGCTGGAGGGGGCTTCGCCTTAATTCTTAATTCTTAATTCTTAATTTTTAATTTCCCCTTGGGGGAGCCGGAGGGGGCTTTGATTGACTTCGTCTAACTCACGTTAAATAGGATTATCACCCGTCCCACTGTCCCTCAATATCTGGCATAATAGCATCAAAAAGGGGCATTTTGGGGCATCTGTGCATCAAAACCTTGCAAAAAGCATTGGCAATACAGAAAAATGCTGTAACTTTGCCGTCTGTAATATTGCTTCGCAAATTAGATTATGAATATTTACATTGACGATACATATCAGGAAATTGACCTCGACATGGTGTTACTGCAGTTGTCAGAACAGCGGCGGGAACAGGTGCTGCGCTTTAAGCACGAGGGTTCCAGGAAGCAATGCGCTGCGGCTTACTTGCTGCTGAAACGTGCATTGAAAGAGGTTTATGGCATTGACGAGAACCCTGTGTTTGAGTATGAAGAGGGAGGAAAGCCTACATTAGTAGGACATCCCGAGATACATTTCAATCTAAGCCATTGCGCAAAGGCCGTGGTTTGTGTCGTCGCCGACAGTCCCGTGGGCATCGACGTGGAGGAAACCTGCCGCTACAAGGACAGCCTTGCACACTACGCCATGAACGAGAAGGAATATGAGGAAATAAACAACTCCGACAATCCTGCCGAGACTTTCATCCGACTATGGACCATGAAAGAAGCGTTGCTAAAATATACCGGTGAAGGGTTACGACGGGAGATAAAATCCGTCCTTAACCTTCCACCGGCATCTGACGTGGACTTTTATACCGAAATCCACGAGGGGTATATTGTAACGGGAGTCAAGGAACTCAACTCCTAGAAGTAAAGGGAAGGTAAAGACACTTCCCTAACTTCCACAAATCATATCTTGCCGATTACGCAATCAACAGCTGCACTCAAGCCATCGACGTTCTTGCCTCCTGCCGTAGCGTAGTGTGGCTGACCGCCGCCACCACCCTGTATCAGCTTCGCTGCCTCACGCACAAGCTGACCGGCATTGAGGTTGTGTTCCTTCACCATGTCGTCGCTAAGCATTACACTAAGCATCGGCTTTCCTTCGTTTATGCTTCCTATAACACAAAGCAGATTCTCTGGAACGGACTGGCGAATCTTGAACACAAGATCCTTCACTGCCTGTGGCAACAGTGGCAATACGGCAGAAACTACCGTTACGCCGTTGACGATGCGAGCCTTCTCAAGCAGCGACTCCTTGGCACGTTCCACGTTCTGTGCCTGGAACTGCTCGATGTCCTTCTTCATTGAGTCGTGCTCCTCGATATATTTCTCGATTACGCCACGCAAGTCCTTTGCATTGTTGAACATGGCACGAATTGCCTTGATGCTGTCTTCCAACATGTACATCATCTCCTCGCACTCCTTGCCCGTCTTTGCCTCTATACGGCGTATTCCTGCGGCAACGCTGCTCTCGGTGATTATCTTGAACATACCTATGCGACCTGTGGATAGTGCATGAATACCACCGCAGAACTCGCATGAAGGACCGAAGCGGACAACGCGCACCTTGTCGCCGTACTTCTCGCCGAAGAGAGCTATCGCACCGAGTTTCTTAGCCTCCTCAAGTGGTGTGTCGCGATGCTCGTCGAGAGGCAAGTCCTCACGAATCATATTGTTCACCAGTCGCTCCACCTCACGCAGTTCCTCGTCGGTAACCTTCTGGAAGTGTGAGAAGTCGAAGCGCAGAGTGTCGGGGCTGACAAACGAACCCTTCTGCTCTACATGGTCGCCAAGCACTTGTTTCAGGGCATAGTCGAGAAGGTGGGTCGCCGTGTGGTTGGCTGCACTGGCAAAGCGCTTGTCCGTATCAACACAAGCCATGAAGTCGGCTGTCGGGTCTTTCGGCAGCTGCTTCACGATGTGTACGCTCTGGTTGTTCTCGCGCTTGGTGTCGATGATTTCGACGGTCTCGTTCTCATTGCAGATTACTCCACAGTCGCCAACCTGGCCACCCATCTCGCCATAGAATGGCGTATTGTCGAGCACAAGTTCGTAGAAACTCTGTTTCTTCTGCGTCACCTTTCTATATCGCAAGATGCGGCACTCATATTCCGTATAGTCGTAGCCGACGAACTTCTGTTCGTCTTCGTTGATTATCTCCCAGTCGCCATTCTCCACTGCCGCAGCGTTGCGGGCGCGAGCCTTCTGCTTCTCCATCTCAACCGAGAAGCCAGCCTCGTCAACCGTATATCCGTTCTCACGGCAGATGAGTTCCGTGAGGTCGAGAGGGAATCCGTAAGTGTCGAACAGACGGAAAGCCTGCACACCGTCGAGTTCAGTCTTACCATTAGCCTTCAGCTCGTCCATGGCACCGTTGAGCAGGCTAATGCCCTTGTCGAGAGTGCGAAGGAACGAGTCCTCCTCTTCCTTCATTACGCGGCCAATAAGCTCACGCTGCGCCTCAAGTTCCGGATAAGCACCGCCCATCTCGCCGATGAACACTGGCAGCAGCTTATACATGAACGCCTCTTTCTGTCCAAGGAACGTATAGGCATAGCGTACGGCACGGCGCAGTATTCGGCGAATGACGTAACCTGCCTTGGCATTGCTCGGAAGCTGTCCATCGGCGATGGAGAACGACACGGCACGAAGATGGTCGGCGATGACGCGCATTGCCACGTCGACATTCTCTTCCTTGCCATATTCCTTGCCCGAGAGACGTGAAATCTCCTTTATTATCGGTTGGAAGATGTCGGTGTCGTAGTTGGAGTGCTTGCCCTGCAATGCGCGGACAAGACGCTCGAAGCCCATGCCCGTATCGATTACGTTCATCGACAGAGGCTCAAGCGAACCGTTAGCCTTGCGATTGAACTGCATGAACACGATGTTCCATATCTCGATTACCTGTGGGTCGTCCTTGTTCACAAGTTCACGACCAGGCACCTTGGCCTTCTCTTCCTCAGTACGTGAGTCAAGATGAATCTCCGAGCAAGGGCCGCAAGGACCCGTGTCGCCCATTTCCCAGAAGTTGTCGTGCTTGTTGCCATTTATTATATGGTCGGCAGGAACGTGCTTCGCCCAGTAGCCGGCAGCCTCGTCATCACGCACGAGATTTTCTTCCTCCGAACCCTCAAACACAGTGACGTAGAGGTCTTTTGGGTCGAGTTTCAGAACATCCACAAGATATTCCCATGCCATGTCGATGGCACCTTCCTTGAAATAGTCGCCGAAGCTCCAGTTTCCGAGCATCTCGAACATGGTGTGGTGATAGGTGTCGTGTCCCACCTCTTCCAGGTCGTTATGCTTTCCGCTGACACGAAGACACTTCTGTGAGTCGGCACGACGGCGAGGTTCCGGGTCGCATGTGCCAAGAATAACATCCTTCCACTGGTTCATACCAGCATTGGTAAACATGAGCGTTGGGTCGTCCTTTATAACCATCGGAGCCGACGCAACGATTGCATGACCTTTCGATTCGAAATAGTTCTTGAACGAATCGCGGATTTCATTAGCTGTCATCATTGTTTTATCTCTATTATATATTTTTTCTCTAAAATTGTTGCAAAGTTACTTTATTTTTCGTACATTTGCAAGCAAAATAATAAAAATTGGCGAATATGGTTCTAAATTTGAACAAAAACCTCAAGTTATACTACTCTATAAGCGAAGTTGCAAAGATGTTCGACGTCAACGAGAGCACTCTGCGCTATTGGGAAAAGGAATTCCCATCACTGAAGCCGAAGACCTCCGGCCCTTCTCTGACGCGCCAATATACCGACAAGGACATCGAGAAGATCAAGCAAATCCACAACCTCATAAAAGTGAGGGGATTCAAAATCAGTTCGGCAAGAAAGATTCTCAATTCCAATCCCACGGGAACGGAGAAGACGACAGAAGTCATCGACAGGCTTATAAACATAAAAAACGAGCTGCAACTGATGAAGAAGCAGCTCGATGGTACTTTTGCGTAAAGGTTGTGTGCTGAAGGCAGCTTACCTGTACCAGCCGGTACACTCCTGGCCTTTGCTCTCCACCCACTTCACGTAGCTTGGAAACATTATGTCAAAAGACTTTCCTTCATTTTCTAATTCGAAAATCTTACCGAACTTGTCTATCTCCATTCCCGAAAGGTAGATGGCAAATGGGAAGTTGCCGTTTCTAACGTAATAAATTCCCTCGTCGGGTCTTGACAGGTCGTCACCGGTAGCGAAATACGAGTAGTCCATCTTAGGAGTAGGCTTACCGTTGGGAGTGTGCACTTCCCAGTTGTAGTTTCCTTCCTTACGATAGAGGAATACGTCTATCTCACTCTTGTAGTTCTTGTAGTTTCGCTCATAATATTTCGGTGAACCTTCCGGGATATGATTGAATTCCACGGTGTAGGTCGTACCTGGATTCTTCTTCGTGTCGGGAATGACATAGTATATCTGGTTCTCCACGTCATACTCCAACTGGCTCGACACGTCCTTGCCTCCAATGTACATCTTCACCTCTGCCGGCACGTGATAGCCGGAAATCTTTTTCCCCGTCGTTCCTCCCTTAGAGTTCACCTCGTCGCGAATGCCGCCAATGACTCTGAAGGCAATGCCGTTCTTCTTGGTGGCATAGTTCTCACGTGGCTTGAACGAGAATGTCTCGCCGTAAGTGTCGTTCCACTTGTCGTATGCGCGTCCGTAGGTATATTCCACACATGCGTCGTTCAGGTCATAGTCGCCCTTGTTAGGCCATAGGTCTTCGAAGAGGTACGTACCTACCACGTTTTCGTGAAGCGTCACCAAACCCGAGCCGTCGGCATTCATTCTATTGTCATATACAGGCAGGCTGGCTATTGACGATACGGGATTGGTTCCTATGGCAAGCACTACGTCGGAGAAGTTCTGGTCGTTTCCCTTTCCGTCCTCAAACTTATAGTCATCCTCAAACGAGGCAATAATGAAATCCCGGCCCTTGGTGTAATAGGATGCCACAAGGGGCTGGTCCGTTCCTGTGGCGTTCTGGCGGGCACAGAGCCTTGTCAACGAGGCAGAGCGATAGTAACGGTTCTCCAAGAATATCTTGGTGGCGGTACCCCCGTTATATTCAAGACGTTTGCTCCAAGCGTTTGTAGCAAGTATCAGTCCCACCTTATATCCTGCGGGGAACACGTCGGTAGCACCCTCCTGACTGTCGTTGGCAATGTTAGGATAATACATCAGCTTCACCGCCGTCATTCTGTTTATGCCGGCTTTTCTTTTTTCAGCATCCTGTGTCATCTTAAACCACTGTCCATCCTGAGTATTAGGGAAGAGCATGACTACATTAACGTCGTCGATGCTTTTCGGCTCCTGTCCCACCTTATAATAATAGTATCCCATGGAACTGTTCCAGCAGGTGTTGCCTCCCAGGAATGTCACCACCACCTGTGCTGGCTCGCTTATTTCCAAGTCGGAAGCCACACGGTATTTCTGTGGACAGTTGAGCTGATTGGCATTGATTATCTGTGAATGTATGTCATAGAGCGAAGCGTCAGGCACTAAGTCGTTTCCTTTATAGGCATAGTTTATCTTGCCATTGGCGTCATACGTTCCGAGCCATTCCTTCCATCGCTTTCCCGCCTGATACTCTTTCGGAACGTCGGTGCGTGTCATATAGCTGAACCCCGCCTCGCTGGTAGAGCGAGTAGTGGCGGAGCTAACGGAACCATTGGTGTCTGAAACTGTGATGTTGTTGCCGACGATGTCAGCCTCCATAAGGGTCTTGGCAAAGAACGAAGGGGAGTAAATCCACACTTTCTCCAAGTATGAAGGCAGCTTGATCTGTCCGTTGAAGATGCAGTTCTCTCCCGTATATGACGTGAAGAGGGGCTTCAAATCTTCCCTCTTTGTGTAGCCGCTACCTTCCTCATTGCCTTCAAGGGGGTTCTCTTCGTAGATCTCAAAATACACAGGAGTCTTGATGCCGCAACCTACGTAGCTTACCGTGAGGTTTATACTGTCGTTGGTTGTAGAGAAGTCAAAGTCGTTGTATGGCATTTCGCTATTGCTGACAGGTACATAATTATCCATGCTTCGGTCAACACATGCCGCCAAAATGAACATCGATGCCAATATGGACAACGAAGCGATTTTACAGAAGTTATGTTTCATATTCATAGTTGTTGTGTTATATATGGAAGACATCATTACTATGAAGCCTATTTATTGTATAATTTCTGCAAATATAGTATGTTTTTGTTAAAGTAGCACAAACATCGTTGAAATATTATGATTTTTTAAACTTAGAAGATGCCCCTTCGGCCTCACGACTCCAAGAAACGCACCATTGCCGTTGTCACGTCTGGAGTTTCGAGGGCGGCAAGTCCCTTGTCGTCAATGTCTATTCTATTTATCAGAAACAAGATGTTATCGTATGTCAGTGGGAGGGTTTCCTTGTGCATCATCAACGAGAACAGCAACACAAGACGGTCGCTCTGCAGGAAAGCCTTTACGGTGTCTGGATTATTCCTCAGATAGTCAGTCACGGCAGGCGAGAAATCGGTTGATTTCAGTCGTATGCGCATCTTGTTGCGCAGCATGGCACGGAAATCGCCCTGCATCATGTTGGCTGTTGCCATCTGTTGGAACAGCGAGCGCAACGCCCACTCAGAAGTCTCAAGGGTAGCGAGAATGCCGTTCAGCGTCCTTCCATACTGTTCGTATTCCACCCAGTCCTCCTTGCACTTATATCGCAGGTCGTGCTCCACCTCGTGCCATCCTTCGGAGAACACAGTCCGAATCTGTATTTCATAGGTATTGTCAATATACTTCGCAACATCGGTTGGCAGGCAGGCACGGAAATCGTCCACCAACCTGCCGGGCAGTGGTTTGGTTATGTTAAGGCATTGCGGACGGAACGTGTCGATGTCGGGTGTGTCGATATGTCTCTTCACCACCGTCTTGTCGTCGAAAAACATTGCCATCACGTCAACGTCGTCGGGGAAGTAAACTACAATGCGTAAACCGATTATGTCGCGTATCAGTCCCTTGCCACTCTTGTAGTCGTCGCCCTTCATTCCCAGCTTATGCTCTATCGACGCTAACGTCTTCGCACGTCCAAACAGTCGATACATTATACCGCTACGGTCAATGCTCGATGCCAGTTCAATCTTCAGTTGCTCAACAATGTCGTTCAGTGTCATGACAATCCTAATTAAAAATCAGCAAGTGACAAGACGGCGGTCTTGTCACTTGCAACGAAACTTATTTCATATATTTCTTTCCACGCGTTATCAGCAGACCTTTCTTTGATTGGGTACGACGGCCTCCGAGGTCGTAAGTGTCCTGTTCGCTTTCAGGCAGCAATATCGTGGAAACTGACGTTGAAGTTGTATGCAGTGTGATACGCATTCCTACCTGCTTGACGAACTTAAAGCTGAGGCTTCCACTGGTAGGAGTGCCCAGTGCGACAGAGTGTGTTACCGCAGTCCCGCCTGTTCGCGACGGGAACACATAGTCGGTAGCTCCGTATGTCACGCCTCCCAGTTGAGAAAGGTATCCATCTGTATTGTCCTCGTTGCAGAAGCCATGGAAATCGACGGAAGTAACGGTCACGCCTTCAGGTAAATTGATGGTATATAACACATTATTGGAATATTTTATGCTCTGTATTCCGCAACTGGAGCTTGTAGCATAGTCCTTAGCTGTTGACATGGTCATTTTTATACCATTTGTGAACGTCCAGTCGCCATTAGAAGTCTCAGGCGTGATGTCGTATGTAGTTGCAACAGGCTCCGGTTCTTCTTCAACTATGCTTCCCAACACCTCTCCACCAGCGTTCTGCCTCTCAGTGATGTCAGCCACCAATGAGTTGAGGTAACGCTCAAGGTTAGAGTAGCCGTCGGCACCTATTGTCTTGCCGTCGGAAGGGTTGCTTTTGTCGAGTCCATTTGCGTCTTCCCAACTGTCAGGCATACCGTCGCCATCGGAGTCGGTTGGAGCGGTGGTTGAAGCAAGTGTTGGCCATGCGCTCCAGTTGTCACCGGCATCAGCAGGTTTGTTGTCGTCCTGCGAGTTGACAAACCCCTTGCTCAGTCCGCTGCCCGTATAGGTGGCAGCACTGTTACGAGTGTCGCTTACCATAAGTTCGTCGAAGCTGTCGCGGCTAAGACTTGCGCCCGCATAGTCAAGCACTCGGTCGTAGGCGTCGGCGGCAGAGTGCGTTGTGGTAACAACGAAGTACATTGGCTCAGTAAGCTTTATGGTGTCTTTAGTCTCGTCAGTAAACGTTCCGTCACAGCCAGAGGCATCTATCTGGTTTATTATTCCATACGTCCAGTTGTCGTTGTTCACTTCGGAGTATTTCGAGTTGTAGTTACCTGTCACATAGTATTTTCCCCATAGATGCAATGCGGGTAAATAGTCGGGATAGGTTTCCACATACGAGTTGGTGCGAATGCCGATTCCCGCAATGCGGTAGCCTTTCTTGTCTGTTGGTGAGCCAGGACCCGGCTTGTAGTAGTTGTTGACAATATTCACTGTCATTCCCTCGCCGCCATAACAGCCATTACTACCGAAGTTGTAGATGACGTTGTTACGCATGTCCATGCGTTCGTCGAGCTGTGTGGTTGGGCGCGGACCAAGGCGCGGTGTGCGGCTGGTGTGATGTACCAAAAGGTTGTGATGGAACGAAGCCCCTGAGCCTCCCCAGTTGCCGCCGTAGCCGTGAGCGCCCTTGGTGTGTCCTGAATTGACAAGACTCTGTGCCACTAAGCACCACTGCACCGTGGTGTTCTTGTTGCCAAGCACAGACAGACACTCGTCGATAGACCAGCTCACGGAGCAGTGGTCGATAATCCAGTCCTTTTGGTCGAATCCTCCGAATCCGTCCCAGCCGTCGGCACCGTCGAGAGTCACGTTCTTGTTGCCAAGACGGAAGCGCATGTAGCGCACTATGACGTTGTTTGCCTTTATCGCTACAGGATAGTCTGCCACGCAGATGCCGTCGCCGGGAGCGGTCTGTCCTGCGATGGTGACATTACCGATAGAAATGTTGAGTGCCGACTGCAGATGGATGGTACCCGACACGTCAAATACGATGGTCTTGGCCCCCGACTTGCCAAGGGCCCAGCGCAGTGTTCCTTCAGAGCCGTCATCGGCGAGTGATGTCACGTGATAAACATTGCCGCCGCGTCCGCCAGTGACATAGCGTCCGAAGCCTTCGGCTCCAGGGAAAGCGGGTGTTTTCTCCTGTGCGAAGAGAGCCGTTGCTGCCAAGCACAAGCACGATAGTAACAATGATTTAAATAATGATTTCTTCATAATCGTCTTTTTTGATTTATTGATAGCAGTTTAATTATTGGGGCAAAGATACTACTATTTCAAATACACAACAAAAAAGACGTGTTAATTAATGTTATTTCACAGCAATTCATTTTTTACATGTACGCTGACTACTGGGAGTGTGGGCGTCTCGCCCGCACTCCCAGTGGAGGCGAGGCCCCCTCCGGCTCCCCCAAGGGGGAGAGGAAATTAAGAATTAAAAATTAAAAATTGCTGCGCGAATGCACTGGGAGTGTGGGCGTCCCGCCCGCACTCCCAGTGGAGGCCCCCTCCGACTCCCCCAAGGGGGAGTGATGGCTGCGCACAGTGGAAGCGCTAACGGGGCTCTCCCCCTTGGGGGAGCTGGAGGGGGCTTCGCCTTAATTCTTAATTTCACGTGAGTTCGACGAAATACCCTTTCCTTATAAACCGCCCCTATTTTAGTCGGGCGACGGCGTCGAACGGCAACAATCAGCTGATGGTATGTCTCTTGATATTATGCAGTGTGGTAACTTGCTCCCCCTCTAAGATAGAGGGGGTGTCACGAAGTGACGGGGGCGTATGAACTGCCGCATAAGTAATATTACAGTGCTATATGATTAATCGGACGTACATACTCCCTCCCCCCCTTTGGGGGACTCCCCCTA
>JBJEKR010000075.1:0-1374 GCA_051878735.1 Prevotella sp.
TGTAGGTTGTTCCTATCACGATGAGGACAGAGGCAAGCACGAGGTTTACGGCGGCTCGAACCATGTCGAAGGCAGCACCCTCTTCCAGTATCACCTCGTCCTTCTGGAAGCGCGAGTCAATCCAGCGCTCCACCGAACGCGGCATGTAACGCTGCACGAAGCCGCCCATGTCCTGCGTGGCGCGAACAAGGCTTCGTGCGGCACGCGAAGAGCCGAACATCTCCTCGCCCTCGTCCTGACGAGCAAGGTCAACACTGGTTTTCACCACGTTCTGCGCCTTCTTCGAGGTTGCCATTGCGACAATCATTATCACTCCAGCCGCCATGAGATAGAGGAAAGGTGTCTTCGCCGAGGTCATGAGCGAGGTCATCATGAACGAGTCGTCGTTGCCCGAACCGTTGGCGATGTAATCCTGATAGGAGTCAAGACCTGCCATCGGAACGCCGATGAAGTTCACGAGGTCGTTGCCCGCGAAAGCCATTGCAAGGGCGAATGTTCCCATGAGCACGATGAACTTGAACACGCTGACTCTCAGCAGGTGAAGCACCTGCATCAGTATGGTTGAGCCGACGAAGATGGCAAGCATCAGCCACGTGGTGTTCGACTCTATCCACGCCTTCTCGTCACCCCCGATGAAAGGCGACTTCGAAACGCCCTTGATGAAGATGAAATAGGAAAGAATGGTGAAGGCGATGCCGCCGAACACTGCCACCGTGTAGCGCAGTTTCTTTGTATAGTTGAAGGTGAAGACAACGCGCGAAATCCACTGCACGAGCACGCCTGAGAAAAAGGCTATGGCAACGCTGACGAAGATGGCTATGATGACGCTCAGCGCCTTGTCGCTGTTTAGCAGGTCCTCAAACTCAAGGTTTCCGTCGGCGTTCATTTTCAGCAGTGCGAGAATGAACGTACCGCCGAGCAGCTCGAACACGAGCGAGACGGTTGTGGAAGTAGGCAAGCCGAGTGTATTGAACATGTCGAGCACGATGACGTCGGTGACCATTACGGCAAGGAAGATTGTCATCACCTCGTGAAACGAGTAGTTGGCGGGGTGCATGATTCCATGTCGCGCCACGTCCATCATTCCAGCACTCATTACGGCACCAATGACCACGCCGAGTGAAGCGACAATCATGATGGTCTTAAACTTTGCCACCTTTGCACCGATGGCAGAGTTGAGGAAGTTGACAGCATCGTTGCTGACTCCCACGAAGAGGTCGAACACCGCCAAGACAAGCAGGAAGACCACGATTGAAAGATAAAAAAATTCCATATTTCTACTTTTGCTATTGTTTTCGCGCTGCAAAAGTAGAAAGTCTATATTACAAGAGATTTAAACAGAGATTGCAATTCTGTTACATTTTTAATGTTGAC